>JABXHP010000280.1 GCA_013373575.1 Oceanospirillaceae bacterium
CTAACTTTTGCTGCGCTACTTTATCTCAGACCTGCATCTGCAGGCGCAGCGCCCGGAGATTACCGCGGCGCTGCTCTACTTCCTCGAACAGATAGCCAAGGGTGCCGATGAGCTCTACCTCTTGGGTGATATCTTCGAAGCTTGGATTGGTGATGACTACGCCGATCCTGTCATGGATCAAATCTCCCCGGCGTTCAAGCGCCTTGCCGCGAGCGGTACACAAATCTTTTTCATACACGGCAACCGAGACTTTCTGCTGGGTGAAAGCGGTGCGGCTCAACTGAGCGCCCAACTTCTGCCAGAGCAGACGCTAATTGAACTCTCGCAAGGCCCTGCTCTGCTGATGCATGGTGACGAGCTCTGTTTAGATGACGAAGCGTATCAAGAGTTTCGCGAGATGGTACGCAATCCTCTGTGGCAACAGCGCTTTATACAACAGAGTGTGGCTGAGCGCCTAGCGATTGCCCAACAGCTGCGACAGGGTAGCCGCGCGGCAGGAGCGATGAAGTCGGAGGATATTATGGACGTTGCCCAGCGCGCTGTGGTGGGTGCATTTAACCAGAGTCACGCCCACTTCTTGATACATGGCCACACCCACCGCCCGGCTAGACATCAGCTCGCTGAAGGTGAGCGCATCGTATTAGGAGATTGGGGAGCCAGCGGCTGGTATCTGCGAGCGGACGACGATGCACTGCTTCTCAAAGAGTTCACCCCTAGCTGACCTTAGCCAGTTGATCGAACTTGGCTTTAGTCTCAACGACTTCGGCAAGGTTAGCCTCAAACAACTCCACCAGAGCAGGATTAAAGTGCGATCCAGCTGACTCTCTAATGTGCGCCATTGTCTCACCCACACTCCAAGCCTTTTTATAGGGGCGCACGGAGGTTAACGCATCAAATACATCCGCAATAGCCACTATATGTGCAGACTCAGGAATCGCCTCAGCTGCTAAGCCGTAGGGGTAACCCGTACCATCCCATCGCTCATGATGCGCCAACGCTATCTCAGCGGCTAGCTGAAACACAGGCGCTTCGCTTACTGCGAGTATCTGGTGACCAATTTCTGGGTGTTTGCGCATTATCGCCCACTCATCCGTGTCGAGGGGCCCAGGCTTTTTGAGGATACTTGCGGGAATACCCAATTTGCCAATATCGTGCATCTGAGCCGCCAACTTAATTAGTGAAACTCGTGCTCGACTCCACCCCGCAGCGCGCGCTACCACACTCGATATAGCAGCCATTCGGCGAATATGTACCCCGGTATCGGTATCGTTGTATTCCCCTGCTGCTGCCAACATCGAGATCGCGTCATTGTGAGCCTGCTCCAGACGCTCTGCTTGCACCAGAGATATATGGGTCCTGACCCGTGCAACAACCAACTCGGGGTTGATCGGTTTAGTTATGTAGTCAACACCACCTGAGGTAAACCCATCTACACCAAAGGCATCTTCGCTATTGCTTGAGACAAAAATTACCGGTGTCTGTTGCAGGTCGGGCAGAGCTTTGAGCTTCTTACACACCTCTATCCCGGTCATATCCGGCAGGTTAATATCAAGCAGTATCAGCGATGGATGTGCACGTTGTGCCGCCTCGAGCGCCTGCTCACCCGAAACCCCGTAGACGAGGTGATAGTGCGGTGCCAGCGCCTCTCTTAAACTGGCGAGCGTTTGCGGATCGTCATCAACAACTAGTACAGTGTGATCGAATGGCATAATGTCTAGTCAGTACTCTGTGCTAAGTTAATATTTAGTTCATCGGCTACCTGTTGTAGAGCAAGCGATGCTTTACGCGCATCAAACAGATCAATCGCATTTTGGATCTCTGCCCTCTGCTCTTTACTCAGTGCTCCCCTACAACTCGCAAAAATTTGATTTGCTTGATCCAAATCATAGCTGCCAAGAGCTGAGTTTAAAGCGAGCAGCTGTGCGGTTAGTTGCGAGAGGTCCGTAGTTTGAACAGGAAGGTCATCCTCTTCAATCGGAAAGCGCTGCTCAATTAGCTCTAATATTGCCTGCAACGCGACTCTGAGGTTCTGTACCGCTACCTCATAGGGCTTATTCTCCTCAACAGCGTCCTCTACTGTCGCACAGAGGTCGCGCAGCTGATCCATTCCTAAATGCCCGGCACCACCGCGCATTTTGTGCACGAGTGATCGCACCTGCTCCGGATCATCGATTAAATCAGTGAGCTGCTGTGGCGCATCAGCGTACATCTGGACAAAAAGGTGAAGGTAGCGCTGATACTTCTCCTGACTTTTAAATACACGCAGTCCATAAGCTTCGTTAAGCACTTGAGTCTGCGAAGTGCTCGTTGTTTTCGGCTCCTCCAGAAGCTTAACCTCCTTCATAGAGTACTCGGAGTGCAGTACCGCTTTCATAAGCGATATGGCGCGATCCAGGTCTATCGGCTTGGTGATAAAACCGTTCATGCCCGCCTCCATCGCTGCGCTTCTTTGTGCGGGGGTCACACCTGCAGTCAAAGCTAAAACCGGAATATCGCTCTGGGCAGTCAACGCGCGAATTTGACGCGTTGCCTCCAACCCATCCACACCCGGCATCTGCACATCCATCAGAATGAGGTCTACGTGCTTTTTTCGACTACGTATGAAGTCGATCGCCTCCTGCCCATCGCTAGCTACCCAGATACGAGCGCCCTCCTCTTCCAGCATCATTTTCGCAACATCTAGGTTTATTTCATTATCATCTACAACCAGTAGTCGTACGCCAGCTAAGCGCTGCTCAACTTCACCCCTTTGCAGCAGCTCTTGCGGGCCGGAAAGGCTGGTTAAGCCAGTGTAGAGCGTCAACGGACCCAGCGGTGAGCTGAGAACCAGATCAACTCCGTCAATTTCTACATAAGCGCTCCTCTCCCGCTGGAGACGCTCCGTAATCAGGACAACCCTTGGACGTTCAGATGCTGGAAGTCGCACTAAAGGCGCAATCACATACTCGATGTCGGGCGGCATATAGTTACGACAATCTATGAGAGCGAAACGAGTAGCGGTGGTCCCTTCACTGCCTATCCCATCTTCGCCGCTAACAATCCTTTCCACCATCTCCTCGGCATGAGGGAACTCTTTGCACAGCGAACCAAAAGAGGCGGCCAATGCAGAGAGCCCCTCAGTAGCGCTTCGCGAAGGTGAAACGATATAAGTTTGGGTTCCGAGCAAGCCATCCATAGACTGGCGTTTCACCCCTTGACGGCTAAGGGGCAAGGTGAAGCTGAAACGACTCCCTTTGCCGACTTCACTTTCAACACTAATCTGCCCTCCCATCAGTGAGACCAACCTATGCGAGATGGATAGCCCCAACCCGGACCCTCCGAACCTACGCGTGATAGAGACATCTGCCTGGGTGAAGGGGTCAAACAACTGTGCGATTGCCTTTTGAGAAATCCCTATCCCGGTATCAGTGATACTAAATTTGAGTCGATACTTGCTATTTACCTGAGTTTCCAGCGAAACACTGACACGAATCTCACCCTGCTCCGTAAACTTCACCGCATTCCCAGCGAGATTCACCAACACCTGCTCTAGGCGCAAGTAATCACCTATCACACCGCAGTGTTCAACAGCTGGCGGTATTACCACCCAGAATAGCCCCTTCTCTACCGCTTGCCCCCCGACAAGAGTGGTTAGATTATCTAACAGTTCCATTATTGAGAATGGGCTCTCCTCAAGATCAAGCTTGCCTGACTCGATCTTCGAATAATCCAGAATATCATTGACAATACTTAAGAGCGTTTGTGCGGCGCGCTCCTGCTTGGTCACTAGTTCTCTCATCGATGCATCGATAAGCTGCCGTTCCAAGAGATGATTTATACCCACCACAGCATTGAGAGGTGTTCGTATCTCATGACTCATGTTAGCCAAGAAGTCACCTTTAACGTGCGCGGCGCGTTCAGCAACTTCACGCGCCTCTTCCAGCTCCTGATTCAATGCCTCAAGCTCAACATTAGCCTCAGCAGCTCGCTCGTAGGCGATACGAAGCTCACGCTCCACATCCACTTCATCAGTCACGTTCAACTGTGTTCCCACCAAGGTTTGAGTAAATCCATCGGGATCAAGTTTTGGGGCGGCAATCAGGCGAATCCAGATCTCATTCCCTGCCGAATCCTGCGCCCTAGCCAGAAGGTCAAATTCGGAACCGTCTAATATAGTTTCACGTATGGCGCGCTTGAAGGTTTCCTGATACTCCTCATCAAACAGGTTCATCCAGCTGCGGATATCTAAGTCGAAATTTTGATCGAGGCGGTACTGCCTGTGCATCTGAGCATCCCAATTCACAGCACCGGTACGCGTGTCATACTCCCAAATACCCATACCCGCAGCGCCAGTCGCTATCTCAAGGCGCTGGTTAAGCTGGGTCAATTCTCTCCCCGCCTGATAGTCCGCTGACATATCTCGCACAGCGCTGACGACCTGACGCTGACCATCGATCATTAGGCTGTTGAGCGCGACAGAGACAGGAACTTCGACACCATCTTTGCGTCTTGCTGTGAGACGTTGCCTGGACGCGACTGAACGAGGTGTTGGGTGTGCGTAATACTGATCGCGCAGGTCCGGGTGCGCTTTGCGTATTCGGTCTGGTACTAGGGTGTCGATATTCTGCCCAATCAGCTCATCTGGCCGATAACCCAATACTTTGAGTACTGCACCATTTGCCCGAGTTATCACCCCCTGCGAATCTGACATCAGCGTGGCATCGGGCGCAGCTTCAAAAATAACCTCAAGCTGTTTCTCGCGCTTACGCGTCTCATCAATTGCGGCGCGGCGCAGATTAATTTGCCGTCCACCCCAGATACTTAAACCGAGCATCAGTATTTCCATCAGGACGAAGGCTGGTATTAGCGTGCGCAGCAGCGGCTGAATTACTGAAGCAAACTGCTCAGGACTCTGTCCTGCCAGAAGCACCCAACTCTGATCTCTCCTAACCACTACCTGATCAAAGTTTTTGTCAAAAGATGTAGCCGGGGTAGTTCGACGAGCAGTGAATTGGTAGCCTGATTCCAGAACCGAGACACTCTCGTTCATAAGCGCCTGTTGTGTAAGGGCCCAGAGCTCAGGAAAATCGCCTTCCACCAGTTGAGGCACTCGAGTCGGGTACATAAAGCCCCACTCCAATTCAGTATCTGGACCAATCAGCCAGTATCCATCTGAATTGGCCAGCCAAAGTTCTTGCTGCCAAACCGCTCCGATGCTTC
The DNA here is from genome assembly GCA_013373575.1 of Oceanospirillaceae bacterium. GTDB lineage: Bacteria > Pseudomonadota > Gammaproteobacteria > Pseudomonadales > Balneatricaceae > Marinobacterium_E. The sequence goes on from JABXHP010000280.1 coordinate 5,200, forward strand.
GCAGCGCTTCAATCATCTCTGCGCCCTTGTAGTTCAGGGTGATTACACCGAGTTTAGTGTTGTCTGAGCCAAACAGAGGTAGCGCAACTCGCAGGGTAGGATTAATTGGAAATTCAATCACTCCGTTCTCAACATTGAGATCGAAGTCCGATAAATAGATGGCCCCCTGCGCCAACGCTAAACTCTCGGTTACGTAATAGCGATTGGCCTTGTTCTGCAGTCCTGCGGGGGGGACAACACGGCTGGACGTAGAGGTGTTATTGATCCGCAGACGCTCCCGCCCATCCACATCCATCAAGCGAAGTTGAGAGTAGACGTCACGTCGACTACTCATCAGAGATTGCCACTCCCATTGCACACGTTGCATATCAACTGAGCTGGGATCTAAGCCAGACTCTAGCGCCTGACTAAGAAGGACCGATCCGCTCAGGTACGCCATATCGCGCTCTGCTAGTCCCAGGAACGAGTCGATCACCTGCTGCGCTTCTGCAAGCACCGCCTTTTGGCTGCTCGCACTCTGCTGGCGCAACTCCGATATTTGAGAGGCATACAAAAAGAAGAAGAGCAGGCTCAAACAGAGTGTGCTTAACAGCGCCATAATTACACTGAGCCGACGCCCATTTAGATCAACCTGTGGCACTGCCATTTAAAATCCTTTCGCTGAAAAAACTCGGCTGTCAACGAGCGGCGAACCGCATACAGTGGAGCTGGGCGTACCTACGCAGCACAAGTATAAAGCTAGCTGAAAAAACCTATAAATCCAGTTTAAGCGTTGGGTTAGGATCAGTTTCTAGTCAGCCAGGACGCCAAGCAAAAAGCATCCGGACGGATGCAATGACATGAGCGACCTGTTACTGATAGAGATTAGAGGATTTAAACCGCCAGAGCTGAGTTGTGAGCGGGAACACCACTGTGAAAACGAAACTCCTCATCTTCAGCAAGAACAAGCTCACGTTCAATGGCGCAGAATTCACTGATACGTTCTGCGATATTGGTGCTAGAGTAGGATTGAGCGAGGTTAAGGTAGTCTTGATAGTGACGCCCCTCGGAGCGCAATAGTGATCGGTAAAACTTAGCCAGCTCTTCATCAAGATAGGGGGCGAGTGCCGCGAAGCGCTCACAGGATCGCGCCTCAATGAAAGCACCGACGATAAGAATATCGATTAGCCTAGCAGGCTCCGACTTTCTTACGTGCTGATGCAGACCGCTGGCGTAACCTGATGAGGATAGATGGCCGTAGCGCAGCCCCCGCTTTTTCATTATCGCCAGCACCTGCTCAAAGTGAATAAGCTCTTCACGCGCCAGCCGCGACATCTTGTTCAGCAACTCAGGCCGGTCGACGTACCTAAACATTAGTGTCATGGCCGTGGAAGCGGCTTTCTTCTCACAATGGGCATGGTCAGTTAGCAACAGTTCCAAATTAGCTGGATCTTTGGCTCGATCGATCCAAGATTGAGGGGTTTCACAACCCAAAAATGCTTTGATTTCGTCCAGAGCTTCCACGCCAAATCCTCAGTTCATACCACCCGCGCATTATATCCGCTGAGCAACTCCTGTACAGAGAGACCGGCAGAAACCTCCTACGTATATTGGCATAAATATCCCTAAACACCTCCTCTGCTAATACCTAGTCTAAATTAGTGCACGCAATCTCAGTGGCTCGTCACACACGTTTTTGAGGATAGTTTCCATGTCGATTACAGCCAAACTCTGCGCCTGTGCTTTTGCCCTGCCTTTAGCACTCGCGCACGCCGGTTCAACGACTCAACTAACCGCCGGTGAGTTGAATTTTCAAACTTCGCCAGCTAACACTGCGCCCTACATTGCCTACCTTAGCGATCCGTTCAGCCAGGATGCCCTGATGAGAGCTCGGTATATCGTTAAGGGGACGCTCGGGGGAATGTGTGATGATGACCTAGGTTTGATGAATGCATGGGCGAGTATCGAGGGCGAATCCATTTACCGCTACACGGCGAGAGAGATCGCCTATCAAACTGCGGATGATGGCAGCATGCCCTTCAACCCTTTCCCCCATGGTTTACCTGCCGCCGGCATACGTGGCAAACCTGCTGTGTCTGGGGATCAAACCTTCACCTACGATAATCTCAGCGCATCTGATGAGGTCACTCTGCACCAGTACGACGAGCTGTAAATTAGCCTTTGCGCAGGCTCCAAATAGCGGCGCTAGTCATTCAGGCGCGAGCACTCCTGTGCCCCCCCCTGCAGTACTAGGCCTCTCTACTCTCTATTCTCTAAACTCTGCTCTCTTCATATATAGCGATTAATTTTAAAAAAAGACCAATTCATTCTTACAGCCTCCTGATCCTTAGCCAAAGTAGTAAAGCGCTGTTTACGCATCTGCGGTAAAATGTGCGCCGATTTTAACAACCTTCGGTACCCATCAGGGGTGTCGGCCCACGCCTCACAAGGGTCTGGGTGTAGTTATTTTATGAGGGCGATATCGTGCTTGAAGCTTACCGTAAACACGTAGACGAGCGCGCCGCAGAAGGCGTGCCACCAAAACCACTGGATCCTGAGCAGACCACTGCTCTTGTTGAACTTCTGAAAAACCCGCCTGCTGGCGAAGAGGAGTTTCTGCTGGACCTTATCACCAACCGTGTACCAGCAGGTGTTGACCAGGCGGCCTACGTTAAAGCGGGCTTCCTTGCTGCAATCGCGAAAGGTGAAGCAAACTCACCGCTGATCGACGCTGTTAAAGCCGTTGAGTTGCTCGGCACGATGCTTGGTGGTTACAACATCCAGCCACTGATTGACTGCCTCGATGTTGATGCACTTGCACCAACAGCTGCGAAGGCTCTGTCGCACACTCTGCTTATGTTCGATGCCTTCCACGATGTCCAAGAGAAGATGGAAGCTGGCAACGCGTATGCCAAGCAGATCATGGAGTCTTGGGCTGCCGGCGAGTGGTTCACCTCTAAGCCTGAACTTGCTGAGAAGATTACTGTTACCGTCTTCAAAGTACCCGGTGAGACCAACACTGATGACCTCTCACCTGCCCCAGATGCTTGGTCACGTCCAGACATTCCAGTACACGCGAATGCCATGCTTAAGATGGAACGCGAAGGCATCAATCCAGAGATTCCTGGCACTAAAGGCCCTCTGGCACAGATCGAAGAAGTTAAGGCCAAAGGTTTCCCTGTTGCCTATGTAGGTGATGTAGTAGGAACAGGCTCTTCACGTAAGTCTGCAACTAACTCTGTTCTGTGGTTCTTCGGTGAAGATATCCCGCATGTACCGAACAAACGCACTGGCGGTTACTGTTTTGGCGCCAAAATCGCGCCAATCTTCTACAACACGATGGAAGATGCAGGCGCTCTTCCAATTGAGATGCCAGTGGACAAGCTCAACATGGGCGATGTGATTGACGTCTACCCATACCTGGGCAAGGTAACTCGCCACGGTTCTGATGAAGTGATCAGCGAGTTCGAACTGAAGACGCAGGTTCTAATAGACGAAGTTCAGGCGGGGGGTCGTATTCCTCTGATCATCGGTCGTGGCTTGACTGAAAAAGCGCGTGAAGCGCTGGGCATGGGTCCATCTGACCTGTTCCGTAAGCCACAGCAGCCTGCTGACACTGGCAAAGGCTACACTCTGGCTCAGAAGATGGTTGGTAAAGCATGCGGTATGGACGGCGTACGTCCAGGCATGTACTGCGAACCTAAGATGACCACTGTAGGCTCACAGGACACTACCGGTCCTATGACACGTGATGAACTGAAAGACCTGGCATGTCTAGGCTTCTCAGCCGACCTGACGATGCAGTCTTTCTGTCACACTGCGGCTTACCCTAAACCAGTAGACGTAAACACTCATCACACTCTGCCTGACTTCATTATGAACCGTGGCGGCGTATCTCTGCGTCCAGGTGATGGTGTAATCCACTCATGGCTGAACCGTATGCTGCTGCCGGATACTGTAGGTACTGGTGGTGACTCACACACTCGTTTCCCACTGGGTATCTCATTCCCAGCAGGTTCTGGCCTTGTTGCTTTCGCTGCGGCAACGGGCGTTATGCCCCTAGACATGCCAGAGTCTGTGCTGGTGCGCTTTAAAGGTAAGCGTAACCCGGGCATCACTTTGCGCGATCTGGTTCACGCGATCCCTTACTACGCAATCAAAGAGGGTCACCTGACTGTTGCGAAAGCGGGTAAGAAGAACGTCTTCTCTGGCCGCGTATTAGAGATCGAAGGTCTAGAAGAGCTGACTGTTGAGCAGGCATTCGAGCTGTCAGACGCCTCTGCAGAGCGTTCAGCGGCTGGCTGTACAATCACTCTGGGCGAGGATTCCGTGGCTGAATACCTGCGCTCTAACATCGTCATGCTCAAGTGGATGCTGGCAGAGGGTTACGGTGACGCTCGTACCATCTCTCGCCGTATAAAAGGCATGGAAGAGTGGCTGGCAAACCCAAGCCTGATGCGCGCTGACGCTGATGCGGAATACGCTGCCGTGATCGAGATCGACATGTCTGAGATCAACGAGCCAATCCTCTGTGCTCCAAACGATCCAGATGACGCTCGTCTTCTATCCGAAGTGCAGGGTGCCAAGATCGATGAAGTGTTCATCGGCTCTTGTATGACTAACATCGGTCACTTCCGTGCGGCTGGTAAGCTACTAGAAGCATCTGGCCAGTCAATCCCAACACGCATGTGGATAGCGCCGCCAACTAAGATGGACGCGGCTCAGCTGACTGAAGAGGGTTACTACAACATCTTCGGTAAAGCCGGTGCACGTATGGAGATGCCAGGGTGTTCACTCTGTATGGGTAACCAAGCACGCGTTGCGGCTAAGTCGACAGTAGTGTCTACCTCTACACGTAACTTCCCTAACCGTCTCGGTGATGGTGCAGACGTATTCCTCGCTTCAGCTGAACTAGCAGCTGTTGCAGCACTGGAAGGCAAGCTGCCAACCGTTGCTGAGTACATGGATTACGCGCAGAAGATCGACAGCATGGCTGGCGATATCTACCGCTACCTCAACTTCGATCAGATGGACGATTACGTAGGCAAAGCCTCTTCTGTTATCCCAACTGTCGAAGCCTAATTGCTGAGGATTGCGACAATAGCGACCTGACAATAGTGCAGGTCGCCATTCCAGCAATAAAAACCAATAAAAACCGGCCATGCCGGTTTTTTATTGGTTATAGCAGAGATGCTCTCTTGTCCTGCTCTTGTGAAGCCTGCTCGCTATCTTTCTAGCTCTTATCTGTTAGCCGAAGATTCTTTTATCTCGTTGGAGACTTCTATCCTGTTGAAGACTCTTTTTTAACCTGTTGAAGACTCTTTTTTAACCTGTTGAAGACTCTGCACCATCCTTTTGAGTTCGGCGCTCTTCTCGCTCACATCTGCTTTCAGAGAGTAGATCTCCGCCTGGGCTTTTTGGAGCCTCTCTAGCGTTGCAACGCGGCGCTTCTCGGCAGTCAATAACTCTGCGCGGACAGTATCAAGTTCGGAGCTCAGCTCTTTGTTGTCCTCTGATAACTGACCGCTGCGACTCGAGGCGTTCTCGCGATGAGCCGCAAGTTCAGTCATCTGTTTCTCAAGTGAGACATTGAGCCGTTGCAACTCATCTACTTTGGATTGTAGCGCTCTCAACTTTTCAGTCGCACCGCTACTCTGCGCGTTAACAGCCTCTAGAGATTTTGTCAGTTGCTTGTTCTCAACCTGGAGTTTTTCGCATGCGCCCTGCGCCTGAGCAAGTTCCGCCGTTAGGGATTCATGCACCGCCTCCCGCTCTTGTGCAACAGCGCGATGCTCTTCAGCGCGCTCTTTCGCCTGTTTATGCGCGCTCCTTTCAGCCGCATAAGCCGTTTCCAGCTCATCCAAGCGTGCCTGTAACTTCTCCCGCTCTGCTTTGAACTCTGCTCTTTCGCTCTCGTAGGCGGCGATAGAGAGGTCGAGCTCCGCCTTAGCTGCCAAGCGCGCCTGCTCCATAACAGCTCCCATCGCTTGAACAACAGCCTCAGGTATATCACCTACTACGGGCGGGGTTGTATCCATCGAGCGAGCCAAGATGGCGAAAAACTCCTCCATCCGCTCGTTTGCGGTAATCTTGTTTCCGCCAAAACGATCTACCAGTGCACGAGCTGAGGGCGCAGGAAACACCTCCTGAGTTTTAGGATCAGTCTGACCACGCTTGAGCAGGCAATCAGCGAGGTATTCGAACTGCTCGCGATTCGCCTCCTCAGCTTCTGATAGTGAAAGCAGCATTACCTATCCCTCTTTCGACTCTGCGGTTTACACCGCTACCCCTCTATTACTTCAGTATAGGACGCCTGGGAGGTTTAAGGGTAGATTTGTTTCCCCGTTTAAACGCTACCCAGCCGCAGGAGGCTCTATTAAACTATCTACACACTGAAATTGTCGGAACTGTTTATGATCAAGCGAAACATTTTGCTCACGCTGAGCATTGCAACTCTGGTGTCGCTCACGGGTTGCAGTACGAGCCCAACCGGACGCAATCAGTTAATGCTGGTCTCTCCAAGCCAGGCGATTAATGCGTCGGCTGCGGCATACACAGAGATGCTCACCCCGCTGAAAAAAGAGGGGAAGATCGACTCTGACGCTGCGGTTGTCAAACGGGTAAAGGTGATCGCGGGGCGAATCGTCTACCAGGCGATTGAGCGCTACCCTCACACGCGTAACTGGGACTGGAGTATCAGTGTGATCGACGAGCCCGAGACAGTAAACGCCTGGTGTATGGCTGGGGGACGCATGGCGGTCTATACCGGCCTGATAGAGAAACTTAACCCCACTGACGATGAGCTTGCTCAGGTGATCGGCCACGAAGTCTCTCACGCACTGGCAAACCACACAGCGGAACGTATGTCTGTTGCTATGGCGACTCAGCTTGGGGTCATGGCACTGGGCGTCGCGACAGAAAACACCGACTACCAAGAGCTCGCCCTAACAGGGGCTCCTCTAGCGGCAGCTGTTGCCATTCGTCTACCCAACAGCCGTACTGGCGAACTTGAAGCGGATCGTTTAGGTATGGAGCTAGCTGCCAGAGCCGGCTACGATCCGGCAGCCGCTGCAACGCTCTGGCAGAAAATGGGTCAAAATAGTCAAAAGAACCCACCCGAATTCCTAAGCACTCACCCGGCACCGGGTAATCGTCAGCAGATCCTTGCAAACCTAGCCCCGCAAATGGAGCCACTCTACAAACCTGGAAGTGAGCTCCCCATCTATAACTTCCGCAATTAGAGGTACAGGCGCCTGACTACTTACTTTGGCCTAAACAGTATTCACGCGCTAGCTGAGAATCGCTGGCTCATCCACGAAGAGATATCCATCACCTGCTCTACACAGAGCTCGTGGTCCATTGGATAGCTGCGGTACTCAGCCGACAAGCCGAGCTGCTCTAAGCTCTGTAGAGCTTTGCGTCCGAGACTCTCGGGCACAACCGAGTCGTACTGACCGTGCTGAATTAAAATCTCTAGCCCCTGCTGTTGCGAAACCTGATTACAGAGCTCGGGAGTGGCAAAGTAGGTGGACATAGCAAGTAGACCCGCAAGCGGCTTCCCAAAGCTAAGAGCTGCTTGGTAGGCGACCGCCCCACCCTGGGAGAAACCTGCTAATAGAATATTCTCACTTGCAATGCCGCGCTCAATTTCCCGCTCTATAAACTCGTGGACCTGAGCTGCAGAGACAAGTATCTGCGACTGATCGATCTTGCGGTCAATATCCATCTCATAGATGTCATACCAAGAGGGCATGATATATCCCCCATTTACGCTCACGGGTCGTTCAGGCGCATGAGGAAAGATAAAACGCACACCCAGGTTTGGAGCGAGTTTAAGTTGCGGTACTAGTGGGACGAAATCGTGCCCCGATGCACCGAGACCGTGCAACCAGATAACTGAGAAGCTTGGGTTCTGCGAAGTCTCTATCTGCTCGTGTGGAAGTAGACTCATTGGTTTTCCCTGCTGATCGGTACATATTGCGTCAGATTATGCATGAGCCTTAGCTTAATTCACAGGCTTCAGAGGACTCTTATCCACAGAGATAAGTTATGCACACAAATTGTGGATAAAATTGTGAGTAAATTTGGGATGAGTGGCTGAACACTAGTAAATACAGGGGTTTCAGCAAATTGATTCAAAATTCACCAGAACAAAATATATCTTTATTTTCAATATGTTATATAAGTCAACAAGCCTTTCTAAGATTTTTGTAAAAAATTCTCAAAAAGTTTAAGACGTACACCTAGCCTGTGCATTAAACGAAAAAAGCAACCCATGAAGGTTGCTTTTCTTATAAAATTTCGCTGTAAAAGAGGCTCTTATAGCATCAGTCTGGAAGCTCAATCTCAATGTGGCCCGTTGGGCGGCAACTACAGGCTAGAATCTCATCATCTGCGAGGTCCACCAAAACATCCTGAACCACCTCTACCTCTCCGTCAATCAGGCGCACTCTGCAGATACCGCAGTAGCCCCCCCGACAGTTGTACTGCGCGGGGATCTCTTGTGCCTCAAGTGCGTCCAGTAACGAAAACTCGTACTGATAGAAGAAGGTGTGGTGGTGATTAACCTTGATGCGTGGAATGCCCGACATCGAATGACCCTTATAGATCGAAATCGTCGAAATCTTCTGTCGCGACTTCGTTATCTATCTGACCCACCAAGTAGGAGCTGATCTCCGACTCCTGCGGTGCCACCTGTACGTTGTCACTCACCAGCCAAGAGTTCATCCACGGCAGCGGGTTGGTGCGCGATGGGAAGAGCTCCTCTAACCCCAAGGCTTTCATACGCACGTTGGTGATGTACTCAACATAGTCACCGAGAATACGCGCATTCAGACCAATCATAGAGCCTTGGCTGAAGAGGTACTCGGCCCACTCTTTCTCCTGCTCAGCCGCTTCGCGGAACAGCTCTATCACCTGTGGTTGGCACTCTTGTGCAATCTGTTTGAAATCAGGATCATCACGGCCCGAAGACATCAGGTTGATCATGTGCTGCGTACCCGTCAGATGCAGCGCTTCATCACGCGCTATCAGACGGATGATCTTGGCGTTACCTTCCATCAATGCACGTTCTGCAAAGGCAAACGAGCATGCGAAGCTGACATAGAAGCGGATCGCTTCAAGCACATTCACAGAGACAAGCGTCAGATAGAGCTTGGTTTTGAGGTTATACTTTGAAGTGTCGAACGTCTTACCATCAATCGTATGCACACCCGAGCCATGCACCGTGTGGATATTAACAAGCTCAATCAGCTCGTCATAAAGACGTGTAACCGATTCAGCCCGGCGAACAATCTCTGGGTTGGTAACTATCTGATCAAAAACAGTCGAAGGCTCAGTCACAATATTTCGAATAATGTGCGTGTAAGAGCGGCTATGAATCGTCTCTGAGAACGCCCAAGTCTCAAACCAGGTCTCAAGCTCGGGTAGGGATGTAATTGGCAAGAAAGCAACGTTTGGTGAGCGGCCCTGCACTGAATCCAGCAGCGTCTGATACTTGAGGTTAGAGAGGAAGATATGCTTCTCGTGCTCTGGCAGCGCCATAAAATCTTTGCGATCGGTGCTCAGGTCAACCTCTTCTGGTCGCCAGAAGAATGAGAGCTGCTTCTCGATCAGCTTCTCAAAAATTGGGTATTTCTGTCGGTCGTAACGAGCAACGTTGACACTGCGGCCAAAGAACATCGGCTCAAGTGTTGCATCATGTGAACTAGCGCTAAAGGTAGAGTAAGACATACGCTTAGAAACACTCCATTAAAAATATCGTTTAACTGTAAACAGGTGGCATAGAGGCCGACCTGCAAAATCCGTTTCCTCGCGGGGCCAGCAAGCTTTACAGCTTGCAGGCACCACCTTCACAACCTTCGTCCTGCTGGTCTGAAGCACCATCACGCGTGTTGTGGTAATAGAGGGTCTTAACCCCGTATTTGTATGCCGTTAGCAGATCTTTAAGCAGTTGCTTCATCGGCACCTTGTCGTTCGGGAACTTCACAGGGTCATAGTTGGTGTTGGCAGAGATCGCCTGATCGACAAACTTCTGCATAATGCCAACGAGCTGGAGGTAACCCTCGTTATTCGGGATACTCCAGAGCAACTCATAACTCTCTTTGAGCTCTAGGTACTCCGGTACGATCTGCTTCATCACACCATCCTTGCTCGACTTCACGGAAACAAAGCCACGAGGGGGCTCAATACCGTTCGTTGAGTTGGTGATCTGCGAAGAGGTTTCACAGGGCATCAGCGCCGTTAGTGTGGAGTTACGCAGACCAAACTCACGAATGTCCTCACGCAATGTTTCCCAGAAGTAGTGCAGTGGCTCTTCACAGAAGTCATCCACTTCGCGCTTGTAGGTATCGATTGGCAGCAGACCTTTGGCGTAAGTTGTCTCGTTAAACTTAGGACACGCACCCAGCTCTTTTGCTAGCGTGTTCGACGCCTTGAGCAGGTAGTACTGAATCGCCTCAAAAGTGCGGTGAACCAGACCGTTGGCAGATCCATCCGAGTACTTAACGCCATTCTTTGCCAAGTAGTAGGCGAGGTTGGTGACGCCCACACCCAGAGTACGGCGCCCCATTGTAGCGTTGTACGCTGCCGGCACAGGGTAGTCTTGGTAGTCCAGCAGGCTATCAAGCGCACGCACAATCAGATCAGCGAGGTTGTCTAACTCATCCAAATTATTGAGCGCACCTAGGTTGAATGCGGAGAGCGTGCAGAGCGCAATTTCACCCTCTTCATCGTTAACATGTTTCAGCGGCTTAGTTGGAAGTGCAATCTCCAGACAGAGGTTTGACTGCTTAACCGGCGCAACACTCGGGTCGAATGGGCTGTGGGTGTTGCAGTGGTCGACGTTCTGGATATAGATACGACCTGTGGACGCGCGCTCAGACGCCAGAATACCGAAGAGTTCCACCGCCTTGATGGTCTTCTTGCGAATATTTGGATCCTGTTCGTACTGAGTGTAGAGCTTCTCGAACTTCTCCTGGTCAGCGAAGAAGGCATCGTAGAGCCCTGGCACTTCATGAGGACTGAACAGAGTGATATCGCCACCTTTAATGAGACGCTGGTACATCAAACGGTTCAACTGTACGCCATAATCGAGGTGACGCACGCGGTTCTCTTCCACACCACGGTTATTTTTAAGAACGAGTAGAGACTCAACCTCTAGGTGCCAAAGAGGGTAAAAAAGAGTCGCCGCCCCGCCGCGAACACCACCCTGTGAGCAAGACTTAACCGCTGTCTGGAAGTGTTTGTAGAACGGAATGCAGCCAGTGTGGAATGCCTCACCATTGCGAATTGGACTACCGAGTGCCCGAATTCGGCCAGCATTGATACCAATGCCCGCGCGCTGGGATACATATTTTACAATGGCAGAAGCTGTCGCGTTGATCGAGTCGAGGCTGTCACCTGTCTCAATCAGTACACAGGAGCTGAACTGACGTGTTGGTGTGCGCACGCCTGCCATGATTGGCGTAGGCAGTGAGAGCTTGAACTCAGAACATGCGTCGTAGAAGCGTTTGACGTAATCAAGGCGCGTCTCTTGTGGATACTTGGAGAAGAGACAGGCCGCAACCAGCATATATAGCTGTTGTGGGCTTTCGTAGATATCGCCGGTCACGCGGTTTTGCAGCAAATATTTGCCTTCAAGCTGCTTGACAGCCGCGTAACTGAAGCTCATGTCGCGCTCGTGCTTGAGGTAGTCGTTAAGCTCGTCGAACTCCTCAGCCGTGTAATCTTCTACTAGGTGCTTGTCGTAGCGTTTCTGCTCAACCATCTTCTGTACGTGGTCACGCAGATGCGGTGGCTCGAAGCTACCGAAGGCCTTCTTACGTAGATGAAAAACGGATAGCCGCGCCGCAAGGTATTGGTAGTCAGGCGCCTCTTCTGAGATCAGGTCAGCTGCAGATTTGATGAGGGTCTCGTGGATATCGGATGTGCTGATACCTTCAAAGAACTGCAGATGGGAGCTCAGCTCTACCTGTGAGACAGAGACTGTATCTAGACCGGTGGCAGCCCACATCAGTACCTTATGAATCTTCTCCAGATCAATCGGCTCTTTGCGTCCATCGCGTTTGGTGACCATCAGATCTTGTTGCATTACCCTGACCTTCGTTCGTTACTCTATCGCGCAAAATAGCTCTCTTTTTTTGCCTGCGCTAGTGTTCGCTAACGTGCAAGCCTAGAGACTGTCGCTATTGTCGCGTAGTTGTTTATTTTCCAGACAAAACACTATATATAGTGCCTAGCCTTAACTTAGACACCCAATATAGTGATATGAGTATTTATTTCAATACTTGAATTTCGTCAAAAATAGTGGGTCATATTGAGGTGTTTGAGAGGAGTCTAGTAGTGACGGGGGTTTGCGCAATGATCGTCATTCGGATCAGTCTATAAATTTTTTTTTATTAAAATTTCCGCCCTGATAGCGCTTTCCAAACGGGTAAGCGGGAATGCAATTCTCATACTAGGCTATTGGAGGTTTGCTCCCCTCAATTGGCAGGCTAATTGTGAAACGTGACCCCTCACCCTCAGTGGATTCAACTTCAATCTCACCGCCGTGATCTACCACTATGCCATAGGCTATCGACATGCCCATACCTGTACCTTTGCCCACGGGCTTGGTGGTAAAGAAAGGGACGAAGATCTGCTCCTTCACCGCCGCACTCATACCGCAGCCGTTGTCGGAGATCTCGATGTAGACCCGCTCATTGTCCGAGCGCGTAGCGATGCTTACGGTAGCGCCCTTGCGCCCCTCTACGGCGTGACCAGCATTTACCAGAAGGTTCAAGAAGACCTGATTAAGCTCAGAGATGTTACAGTTCACAAGCGGAAGAGGCTGCAGAATTTGGTTAACAATTACATCATTACGAAATTGTGAACTGAGCAGTTTAAGTGTCGATTGAATCCCGGCAACCAGGTCGACACTGCGACGCTCCTGCGTGTGAGTACGCGCGAAGGTTCGCAGGTTAGCGACAATTTCCCGCACGCGCTCAAGCCCATCACGAGTGTCAGACATCAGCTCCGGGAGCTCCTCTTGGAAGAACTCTAGGTCGCTACTCTTGATGAATTTTTGAATCTCTTGCTGAGCCTCTCGCTGTTGCTCAAGTGGCAGCTCAAGCGCCTTGGCCTGCATCTCAACCAGCTTTTGATAGGGTTCAAGATAGTCGGCGAGAGACTCAAGGTTAGCATGGACAAAGGCCATCGGGTTGTTAATCTCATGTGCAATACCCGCCGCTAAGGTTCCCAGCATCGCCAACTTCTCATTCTGAACAAGAACACGTTGTTGATCCTTGAGTTGCTTGAGCGACTCCTCAAGCTTTTGATTCTTGAGGTAGAGTTCACGCGTCGTCTTTTCAACAACTTGCTCAGCTGAGATACGCGCTACTCGCTCGCGCTCATAGGCACGTCGATAAAGATCAGCTTCATCACTCATCAGTTAAGCTTACCTGCAAATCACAGTGGTCGGCGCCTTTATGCATACAGACCGGATGGTCTATCTTGATACCGCAACCATAATGCTCTGCTGCTCCGTAAATAAGACCCTCAGCTAAGATACAGAGTTTACGTGGCGAACGATAATTCATTACCAACAGCTTTTCGCCCTCTCGTGTACAACTGATAGAGGGTAGATTGGTCTCTGTCATCAGCTTCTTCACCTCAAGGTGAATCACCGAGTCGATGCTCTCGAGAAAGGTAAACAAGTCACTGGCGGAGTCAGTAAATACCGGGTATCGACTGGCTAGTTGCCCAAACATGTAGACACCGAAGGCACCAATAACCTCTTCAGCTGGAATCCCTAACTCCTCAACGACGGCTCCAACGATGCTGAACATCTCATCATCGCTATAGGTTGATACAGCCGTGTAACCGCCATCAACACCCGCCTTATCGAGCACCTTCTGCCACATCTGCAGACCGCCCTTCTCCGTTACCATATCTTCGAGGATATTAAAAACCACGCCTTTCATTATTCTTCTTCCTTCGTTTTGGCTTCTAAATCGACTCGCAAATCTACTCTATCAAACTCAGTAGGGAAACAGACCTCGCCCCCCTGCTGCATTAGCGTGCAGTAAGAGGCAGCAATATCTGCTTCGAGGTATGGGCCAATAATCACTCTATAAAGTGTAGTCCCATCTCGGTCGATTGCACGGATGATCGGGCTGCGATGCTCGAACACCAATGGATAGGATTGCTGCAAACGTTTCACAGTTTGTGCTGCGCCATGCGGATTTTTGAATGCGCCGAGTTGAAGCCCTACATTGCCAGATACTAGAAGCGGCGTCGGCTCTACCTCGCGGCCCACATTCGGCTGAGTAGTTGCTGGTTTACCGTTCTGGGGCTGCACCTCTGCAAGCGTTGGCACTGCTTCAAAGGGAGCTTGTTGGATCTTCCATGGGGCGCAGCCACTCACTAGAGGCAGTATCAAACAAAGGGTAGCGAAGAGCTTCTTATACGACATAACAGACATTTATGCAGAGCTTTACTGCATAGTCGCACAGATCTTCGCTATCTCCAACCACCCTCCTAACGTAACACGAGATAAAAGACTGAACGGTCGCGTTGAATTTGCAGCAGCAGCTCACCGCGGCGCCCATCCAGCATCTCGCTTAGCGCTTGGACACTGTTGATTCGTTGGCGATTAACGCTGAGTAGGCGGTCCTCTATCTGAAGTCCTGCAACAGCTGCACGCGAGTCTGGGGCTAACCCAGTCACTAATACCCCACGCCCATCTGCCGCATTCTGAAAGCGTGCGCCCTCAAGTAGGGGGTGCAGATCTTCATCTGATTGCTGCGTCAGGCTGTGGCTAACCCTTACACTCAGCTGCACCCGCTGACCATCCCGTAGCACAACAATAGGGATGCTTTTAGTATCAGGAGCGAAAGCGATCTGATTACGAAGTTGGCCGATATCTGGGGTGGCTCGCCCATCCACACTAAGAATCACATCACCCGGCTTAATACCGGCAGCCTCAGCCGGAGATTCATCAGTAACTCCCGTCACCAGTACGCCGGACTCACCATTGCGCATCTGAAAAGCACGCTGTAGATCGGGTGTGATCTCCTGAATTGAGACACCTATCTGTCCGCGAGAGACACTTCCCTGCTCAAGAATCTGATCTGCGACCTGGCGCATCATATTTGCCGGGATGGCAAACCCTATGCCGACATTGCCACCACCTGGTGCGATAATCGCCGTATTAATCCCCACAAGGTCGCCGTTAAGGTCTACCAGCGCACCGCCAGAGTTGCCCGGGTTGATTGAGGCGTCGGTCTGAATAAAGTTCTCATACCCCTCGATCCCCAGTCCAGAACGGCCTAGAGCACTGACTACGCCGGTTGTAATAGTTTGCCCAAGACCAAAGGGGTTGCCAATGGCGACCACAAAATCCCCCACACGTACCTCATCGGAATCACGCAGATCAAGTTGCGTTAACGATTGAGCGTCAATATCGAGCACAGCGATATCCACTTCGGGATCAGCGCCAACCAGGGTCGCCTCGTAGCTGCGCCCGTCAGTTAGAGAGATCTGAATCTCATCAGCACCTTTAATAACGTGGAAGTTAGTGATGATGGTCCCCTCTGCGGCATCCACTATGACACCTGACCCGGCAGAGTTCTGCGCGCGCCGCTGCTGTGGCTGCATCTGCTGACGCGGCA
>JABXHP010000160.1 GCA_013373575.1 Oceanospirillaceae bacterium
GCTAAACCCGTGTACGACTGGTTCCAGTCCAACGTTCGTGAAGGCGACCGTTTCTTCAAAGCTTTCCAGGCGGCATCTCAGGAAGCAGAAGCTAAGTTTGCTGCTGAGTACGAACGCGACCTGATGTAAGTCAGCAGAGTGTTCAAAGGGGGACGCAAACGTCCCCCATTTTATTGGAACGGGTAGATATGCGCGCGGTAGTCTTTAACCAATATCAGGCTCTGTTTAATCTCTTCAGGAGACATCTTTTTAACGATCTCCTCGAGGCTAATTGCAGCATCCGGATCGCCACCAATGGCGGACAAGGTGTACCAAGCGTAACCCCTCACGAGATCGGGAGCAGGCATGCCGCGTCCGACTTCGTAGTACCAGCCGATTCCCGATTGCGCGCCCGCATGGCCTCGCATACTGGCACGCAGGTACCATTCAAAGGCACGAATATCGTCCCGTTCAACACCAGTCCCCAACGCATACATACTGCCGATCAACTCTTCGGCATCAGCGTTACCGGTCTGTGCCATCGGGTAGAGCACCTCATAGGCCTGCTCATATTCGCCGCGCTCCATCATATTTTTCGCATCTTCAACATCGATAGCCAAGACCGGAGTTGAAAGCACAATGCAGGTTGTTAAAACTAGACTTTTAAGCATTCTTACTCTTATCTCTTTACCTGTTTATGCAGAGCTGCCCTGGCAGCCTATTGGGGTCGAGGATTATCTTACCACTCGTCCTGAGGCTGTCGAGCTTGGACGAAAACTCTTTGCCGATGAGATACTTAGCGGTAATCGAAATATCTCTTGTCAGACCTGTCACCATCCCGATTTTGGTACCGCCGATGGCCTCTCTTTGGGGCTGGGGGAAGGCGCGATGGGCGTTGGACCCGAGCGCGAAGCAAACGAGGGCGTGCGCAAGCGTGTTCCGCGACACTCCCCACATCTATTTAACCTGGGACATAAATCCGTTACCGAACAGTTTTGGGACGGACGCGTCTCAATAGACCCTCAAGCGCCATCAGGCTATGACAGCCCAGCTGAGTCATGGTTGCCGCATGGCCTTACAAGCCTATCAGCGGTGCAGGCTACCTTGCCAGTGACAGCACAGTTTGAGATGGCGGGTAATACTGGAGAGAACGAAGTCATTGGCGCGGTTCGCCAGCGTATTGATTACGCCTGGCCGGTGATCGTTGAGCGCGTCATTGCTGATGACGAATACTGGAAACTTATTAGCCAGGCCTACCCTGACCTAGAGCGGCGTAGAGATACAGATTATACGCATCTAGCGAACGCGATTGGCGACTATATCAACTCTGAATTTCGCAGTTTCAATGCCCCGATTGATCGTCTCTCACGCGGTGAGGATATCGCTCTAACGCAGATGCAGCGTGTAGGGATGGAACTGTTCTATGGCAAAGGGCAGTGCGGAGAGTGCCACTCAGGTCCACTTTTCACTGACGGCAACTACTACTCTTTGGCTCTGCCGCCGATGGGACCCGGGCGGACGCGGCAATGGGACCCCTGGGCGCGTGATGTGGGTCGCATGGGCGTCAGTAATCGTGCAGAAGATGCCTACGCTTTTCGAGTGCCCTCGCTGAGAAACCTCTCATTCACGGCTCCCTATGGTCACAACGGCGCTTATGCAACGCTGCGCGCAATGATTGAGCATCACAATGATCCAATTCGGGCTTTAGAGAGCTACGACCGGTCCCAAGCAATTCTTCCCAATGCACCCCATATAGAGGTGATCGACTGGGTTGGCTTCGCTGACAAGCGCGAGCTGGAGCGGATCAAACGCTCGGTTGACCTACAACCGCTCAAGCTCAGTGATGTGGAAATTGATCAGATTCTGGCATTCTTGAAACTTCTCGATGAGCCTGAGTTACTCGCTAGGCTGCAAACGCGATGAGTGCGGTAAAGCTGCGTCTACCTGGACTTTTGCTGGCAGCGGTTGTTGCGCTGGCAGCGGCTTTTCTGGGCGAGCACTACGATACCCCAACGCTGTTGCTTGCTCTTTTACTCGGGCTTGCTTGTAACTTTCTCTATGAAGCTCCCAAAGTAGTTGAGGGGGTGAATTTTAGTGCGACCTCACTCTTAAGGGTCGGAGTGGCGCTATTAGGCGCACGGTTCTCTTTTGATGCTTTGGCCCATTTCGGTGCTACGACACTCGTTTTTCTCGTTGTTATTGTGCTGGCAACCATCGTTTTTGGCACCTTCGCCTCACGCTTCCTAGGGGTCTCGCGTGAGTTAGGTACGCTGACTGGTGGTGGGGTCGGGATCTGCGGTGCGTCGGCAACTATTGCGATTGCCGCTGTGTCTCCGCGCAATGAACAGTCGGAGCGTGCCACCGCAATTACTATTATTGGCATAACCGTA
Organism: Oceanospirillaceae bacterium; assembly: GCA_013373575.1. Classification (GTDB taxonomy): domain Bacteria; phylum Pseudomonadota; class Gammaproteobacteria; order Pseudomonadales; family Balneatricaceae; genus Marinobacterium_E. The sequence goes on from JABXHP010000160.1 coordinate 2,370, forward strand.
ATGAGCGCCATCGCCATGGTGACTTATCCATTGATCGGGCATTGGTTAGGGCTAGATGATCGGCAGATGGGGTTGTTTTTGGGAGCCTCAATTCATGATGTGGCTCAGGTGGTTGGCGCTGGGTACAGCGTATCTCAAGTAGCAGGTGATGATGCTACCCTAATTAAGCTGGTTAGGGTCGCGATGTTGGCGCCAATAGTGTTTGTGCTCGGGGCACTCTACAGCCGCTCAGGTCGCTCGGCGGGTAAGCCAAGCTTTAGTGTGCCCGGCTTTCTTTGGGTCTTTGTCCTGTTAATGGTCATCAACTCTCTAGGCTATCTGCCACCTACAGTCGTTTCTCTATTTCAGACACTCTCAACAGCACTTCTAATTACAGCAATCGCGGCCATTGGCTTGAGGACTCAGCCCGCTAAACTAAGGGGTATGAGCCGACCGCTGCTCAGTTTGATTGTTCTTGAGACGCTATTCATCGGTATGCTGGCAGCAGCCCTTGCTGTCTGGGTTTAGACTTGTATGAAAATTATAGGAATTCTTGGTGGTATGTCCGCCGCTTCAACGCAAACTTATTACCAAGAGCTCTGCCGCCTGACACGCGAAAGGTTGGGAGGGCTGCACTCGCCAGAGTTGTTGATTCGTTCTATAGATTTTGCCCGAATTGAAAGGCTGCAGATGTCAGGTAACTGGGCGGCGGCTGGAAAAGTACTAAATAGGGAGGCGCTCGCGTTAGAGCGTGGTGGCGCAGAGCTTTTGGTTTTAGCCACTAATACTATGCATAAACTGGCAGGCGAGATGATGCTAGATGTGAATATTCCGCTGCTTCATATTGCTGATGCGACGGCGAATGCCATCAAGGCACTAGAACTGAGTTCACCCGGAGTTATGGCTACAGCTTTTACGATGGAACAGTCCTTTTACATCGATCGTCTGGCGGCTGCGGGCTTATCTCCAATCATCCCAAATGCAGACGACCGTCAAACCATACACCGAATTATCTACGAGGAGCTGTGTAAGGAGCGTATTATTCCCCAGAGTGAAGCACGCTTCGTTCAGATATCCGAGCGGCTCAACGAGGCTGGCGCTGACTCCTTAATTTTAGGGTGCACTGAGGTCGGTATGCTGCTCAACCAGACGAATGTGAGCTTGCCCCTGTTTGATACAACGCTCATCCATTGTGAAGCGGCAATCAATGCAGCTCTATCCTAGCCAATATATGGGCAAGCGCCAGTCTTAGAGAGCCCTTCACGGGTCCAGCTAAACCTGATGCAGCTGAAGCATGCGGGATAGGGGTATAGTCTGACTTTTTCCTGACTGTACAGTCAGCTGTACCTTAGATCGTCCCGCTAGCTTCATAGCCACCTGAACAGCGCTACCTCCCCCGGCAAGCCTGTCGCTCTCTGGGTGTATTCACTACGCATGTACTTTCGAATCAACGGCTACTCCCACTCCATCTCTTCGAAAACACGTTGCGCGTTCGCACCCTGTAACTCATCGTAAACAGCGAGGTAGCTAAACTGACTCTGATCTATCTCAGA
>JABXHP010000322.1 GCA_013373575.1 Oceanospirillaceae bacterium
ACAAACTCATGTGGATAAGCCGATGGCACAGCTACCAAATACAATCGATAAGATCAGCGCGCTGATTAGCTCTCCGTCTATCAGTTCGACCTCAGCACAGTGGGATAGCTCTAATCTTGGCGTTATAGAGACACTTCACACTTGGCTTGAGGAGCTCGGTTTCAGCTGTGAGGTGATGCCTATCCCAGGCGAGCCGACCAAGGCTAACCTCATTGCCACCCTCGGCAGCGGACCGGGCGGGTTAGTCCTCTCTGGCCATACAGATACGGTGCCATGTGACCCAGAATTATGGAAGTCTGACCCATTCAAACTGAATGAGCGCGATAATAAGCTATATGGCCTCGGCAGCTGCGATATGAAGGGCTTTATTGCCCTCGCGATAGAGGCAGCAAGTGCATTTAAAGATACGCCTCTGCAGGCGCCGCTAATCATTCTGGCCACTGCCGATGAGGAGTCATCTATGTCCGGCGCGCGTGCGCTGGTAGAGGCCGGCAAGCCTAAAGCCCGCGCAGCGGTGATTGGTGAACCCACTGGACTGCAACCGATTCGCATGCACAAAGGCATGATGATGGAGGCCGTTCGGATTGAAGGGCAGGCGGGCCACTCCTCAGACCCCTCACTGGGAGCTAATGCGCTAGAAGCGATGCACGGTGTCATGAGCGAGCTGCTCACCATTCGTGCTGAACTGCAGGCAAATTATCAAAACACTGGTTTTAAGGTGAATGTGCCAACCATGAACTTCGGCTGTATTCATGGTGGAGATAACCCGAACCGGATCTGCGGACGCTGCGAGATGGAGTTTGACCTAAGGCCTCTGCCTGGCATGTCCATGGATAGCCTGCGAAACATGATAAGTGAGCGCTTACATCCAATAGAGGCCAAGCATAACGTGCAATTGACAACTCGCTCACTCTTTCCGGGTATCCCACCTTATGAGCAGAGCGAGCAGTCAGATTTGATTCGCCAAGTGGAGCGCCTGACTGGCCACAACGCGCAGTCAGTCGCTTTTGGAACTGAGGCACCCTTCCTCCAATCACTTGGAATGGAGACGGTGGTACTCGGCCCTGGCTCTATCAACCAGGCACATCAGCCGGATGAGTTTCTCGCAATCGACCAGATCAAGCCAACACTCGATCTGCTGCAAAACCTAATTAAGCACTACTGTCTCTAGGACACGCGACAAATGAGTGATCAATACAGCTTCATCGACTGGTTCCGCCACTCTTCGCCCTACATACATGCACATAGGGGTAAAACCTTTGTGCTAATGCTAGGTGGCGAAGCGATAGAGCACTCGAACTTTCGAAACATTATTCACGATATAGCACTGCTTAACAGTTTGGATATTCGCCTCGTACTCGTGCACGGTGCGCGCAGCCAAATTGACCGGCGGCTTGCCCAAGCGGACATTGATGTGCGCCTGCATTACGACCAGCGCGTAACTGATAGTGCAAGCCTGAGCTGTGTGGTTGAGGCGGTAGGCAGCGTCCGGACCTACATTGAATCTCAACTCTCCATGGGTTTGGCCAATACGCCAATGCATGGTGCAGGGATTCGTGTTGCCAGCGGTAACTTCGTAATCGCTAAACCACTCGGTGTACTCGATGGCGTCGATATGGGCCACACCGGTGAGCTGCGTCGAGTCGATCGCGATGCCATAGAGCGGCAACTGCAGCAGGATAATATCGTGCTGATCTCTAACCTCGGTTATTCACCCACAGGAGAGATATTTAATCTGCCCTCAGAGGAGCTTGCGGTTGGCGTCGCCAGCGCACTGAATGCTGACAAACTGATTATGTTTGGCGCGCAAGAAGGCATCACAGATAGCCACGGAGAGTTGCGCACAGAGCTACTAGCGGCGACGGCTAAAAGATTAGTGAGTCATTACTTCGCTCGCCATGAGGACCCATCTCAACCCTATACTGAGACGGCCTGCCTACTAAGCGCAGCAGCGGACGCCTGTGGGTTGGGAATTCCGCGCTGTCATCTAGTGAGCTACAAAGAGGATGGGGCCCTGCTGACGGAGCTATTTACCCGCGACGGTACCGGCACAATGATCAGCAAAGAGTCGTACGAGCAGGTAAGGCCGGCCACCATCGAGGATGTAGGCGGGATTATCGAGGTTATCGCACCGCTGGAAGAGCGAGGTGTATTGGTTCGCCGCTCACGGGAGTTACTAGAAGCTGAGATTGAGCAGTTCTCGGTAGTTGAACGTGATAGTGTCATTATAGGCTGCGCCGCGCTCTACCCTTTTTCAGAGGAGGCTGTAGCGGAGCTCGCATGTGTTGCTATTAGTGACGAGTACCGCGGTGGCAACCGTGGTGAATTACTGCTAGAGCATATGGAAGATCGTGCTAAAGAGCAGGGTTTAAAGCAGCTATTTGTTCTGACAACACGCACAGCGCACTGGTTCCAAGAGCGAGGTTTTGCAGAGCAGCCGTTAGACTCACTTCCCGGCCAGCGCAAGACGCTTTATAACTTTCAACGCAACTCTAAGGTGTTTTTTAAGCAACTCTAGGGCAGATGTACACGAAACTCAGCGCCGCCGAGCGCTGAGGTTCTGACCTCAAGTGCGCCGTTATAACTACTAAGTATGTCTGCACAGACGGCCAGTCCGATACCCTGCCCCGGCAGAGTGGTATCCAGCCGTGCACCGCGCTCCAATATAACCTGACGCTCAATGCTGCCGACACCTGGACCATCATCGCCAATCAACAAGATCAGACCGTCTTCGTCCGCATAGGCGGCAACACTAACTCGCGAACGACCATACTTAAAGGCGTTCTCCAATAGGTTACCTAGTAGCTCCATAAGGTCTCTCTCATCGCCAGCAAAGCTTTTATCGTCCAGCGCTTCGAACTCGACATGCATCTGTTTGGCGGCGTAAACCTTCGACAGCGCCCCACAGATACGCTCAACCGCTGTTTTTATGGGTACGGCACTGGCGAGCGGGCGTTGGCGGCTTTTTACCGCCCGGCTGAGCTGATACTGCACAATCTGCGTCATGCGGTCAGATTGCTCATCGATAAGGCTCTGATAGCTCTCGAGCGAATGCGATTCACCAGCAGCACCTTTAATTACCGCCAAGGGTGTTTTCAGGCTATGTGCTAGGTCAGCAAGGGTATTGCGGTAACGCTCACGCTGACGACGCTCAGACTCAATCAATCTGTTGAGGTTACGTGTTACCGGTTCCACCTCATCCGGGTAGTGCCCTTTTAAGTCAGCCGCATCGCCCTGTTCAATCAGCGAAATCTCATGCGCGAGCGCATTGAGCGGTTTGAGACCCCAGCGCAGAATCATGTACTGCAGTAGAAGTGCGAGCAGGTAGACCGCCAACAGCCAACCCCAGAGTTGAGTCTGAAAGGTCGTCAGCTCCTCCATAGCCTCTACGTCGCTTTTTAATATGGCTATCTGATAGCGGTACTCTGACCCTTCAATATCCCAGATTAGAGGGTAGACATAGAGGTATAGCTGGTCAGCCTTGAGGTGACTAAATCGGCTCTCTCCCGGTTCAGGCTCGATGGCAGCGATACGCTCGATGAGCTGCTCATCAATCAAAGCGCTCGACTCAGACCGCCACTTTAGCTCACCGTCTGAGTTGAAGACTAGCGCAGAGAGCCCCGACTGGACCTGCGAGAAACGCGGCTCCTGTAGCGTGCGTGGCAATACTAGCTCGCTCTCAATAAACTCAGCCGATCCCAGTAGAGCGTAGGTGTGTAGACGCGCCTGAGACTCTTCTGAGGTCAACAGGCTGGTCTCGAATGCACGTTGCAGGGCTGCCCCGGCAAAGACAATTAGAATCGGCAACAAAACGATTGATGCCCAAAGAAGTCGCGCGCGTAGCGACCCCGGCACCGGCAGCAGTGCGAACAGTTTCTTACTCAGAGGCTTCCAACGCAAAGCGATATCCCAAACCTCGTACGGTCATAATGGGGTGCAACGTCTGATCAGGATCGAGCTTCTGCCGCAATCGACGAATAAAGACCTCAAGGACGTTCGAGTCGCGGTCATAGTCTTGGTGGTAGAGATGCTCTGTGAGCTCAGCCTTAGAGATAGTCTGACCCGCATGCAGCATAAGATATTCCAGCGTGCGGTACTCATAGCTCGTAAGCTTGATCTCCTCCTCATTGACACAGACCGAACGTGCAGTTGTATCAAGCATAATAGGACCGTAGGTCATCTGCGGCTTGGCGTGACCGGCGGCTCGACGCAGCAGTGCATTAACGCGCGCACTGAGTTCTTCTATGTGGAAAGGCTTCACCAGATAGTCATCAGCGCCAGCTTCAAGCCCCTCAACTTTGTCCTGCCAGTCACTGCGGGCTGTCAGAATAAGCACGGGAAGATCTCGCTGCGCTTTACGCCAAGCACGAATCACCTCAAGGCCGGATCGTCCGGGCAAACCTATGTCGACGATTGCCAAGTCAAATTCATACTCGGTTCCGAGATAGACTGCTTCGTCGCCATCGCTACACTCCTCTACCGTGTAGCTTCGGCTATTCAAACTGCTGGCCAGTTGGCGGCGCAAATCTGGATCGTCCTCGACAATTAAGATCTTCATTGAGCGGGCACCTCAGTTGTGTCGCTTGGCGTTGCCGTTGATGCAGCACGAGTCCCTACAGACTCTTCTTGCTCGGCAGCGCTAGCTGGCTCATCAGTAGCGGTCACCGCGTCAACAACCTCAGTCTCAAGCGGCTTGATGATCTCCCCATTAGCAGCATCGACAACAACATCACGCACGCGGCCATTGTTAACAATGCGGATGTTGAACTGGATCCCAGTCTCAGCTTCAACCTGCTCAGCCTTTAATATTTCACCACCAAATGCGGCAAGCGCGATATCTGCCGCGCCTTTAAGATCGAAAGGTAACTGCACGGCAGCGGGGCTAGCTTCGGGCGTTGGGGGCGAAGTCGCGACGCCCTCAGCGGCCTCATGCAGTGGAACCTCTTCATGGGGTGTCTCTTCTAGCGCGACACTCTCTTGCTGCGCGTCAGCCTCGGGCTGTGCTGCATAAAGCGTTGGAGTGACCGCCAGAGAGACAAGCGCAATTAGGGCTGCGCGTAGGGAATTAATCAACCCGGCCTCCGGACAAAATAATACTCAGTTGCAGCAAGACTAAACCAATGCAAATGAATTGGAAATTAACCACGGTATGAATTGTGAAATCAGACCCTGCTAGCCTCTATGTAGCCTCCCTCAGGCCCATCTGGTTCTGATATACTCCGACGACTAGTAAACGCATAGATGCTCCAATAAGAGAGAGAAACACCATGCCACAATACCGCTCCAAGACATCTACAGCTGGCCGGAATATGGCCGGTGCTCGCGCGCTCTGGCGTGCGACAGGTATGAAAGATGAAGACTTCCACAAGCCTATCATCGCCGTTGCTAACTCATTCACCCAGTTCGTGCCCGGACATGTGCACCTAAAAGATATGGGTCAGTTGGTAGCTCGCGAAATCGAAAAAGCGGGCGGTGTGGCGAAAGAGTTCAATACTATTGCCGTTGACGACGGTATCGCCATGGGCCATGACGGCATGCTCTACTCCCTGCCAAGCCGCGATATCATTGCTGACTCAGTTGAGTATATGGTCAACGCGCACTGTGCTGACGCTATCGTCTGTATCTCCAACTGTGACAAGATCACACCGGGAATGCTGATGGCATCAATGCGCCTTAATATTCCTGTTATTTTCGTAACCGGCGGCCCAATGGAAGCGGGTAAAACTAAATTGGCTGAGCACAAGCTCGACCTAGTTGACGCGATGGTTCTGGCAGCTGACCCCACAGCATCTGACGAACAAGTTGATGCGGTAGAGCGCTCTGCTTGCCCAACCTGTGGTTCATGTTCAGGTATGTTCACAGCGAACTCTATGAACTGTCTAGCTGAAGCACTCGGTTTGGCCCTGCCGGGTAACGGTACCGTCGTTGCAACTCACGCAGATCGCGAAGGACTCTTCCTTGAAGCGGGTCGTCGCATCGTTGAGATGGCGAAGGATTACTATGAAAACGACAACGAGAGGGTTCTGCCTCGCAGTGTCGGCTTCAAAGCGTTCGAAAATGCTATAACACTTGATATTGCGATGGGTGGTTCGACTAATACCATCCTGCACCTACTTGCTATAGCTCAGGAAGCTGAGATCGACTTTACCCTAGCGGATATCGATCGACTCTCTCGTGAAGTACCACAACTGTGTAAAGTGGCACCAAATACCCCGAAATATCACATCGAAGATGTTCACCGTGCTGGCGGTATCATGGCAATCCTAGGCGAGCTAGATCGCGCTGGTAAACTGCACACGGATGTACCTTCAGTCGCGGGTACAAGCATGAAAGAGGTTCTCGACGAGTGGGACATCATGCGCAATCCGTCACCGGAGGTCGTCGAATTCTATAAAGCAGGTCCTGCGGGTATTCCAACTCAGGTCGCTTTCAGCCAAGCAACGCGCTGGCCATCACTCGACTGCGATCGCGCAGAGGGCTGTATCCGCTCTATCGAGCACGCTTTCTCGCAAGAGGGTGGTCTTGCAGTGCTCTTTGGCAACCTCGCGGAGGATGGCTGTGTCGTTAAAACTGCGGGCGTTGATGAATCCATATTGGTGTTCGAAGGCCCTGCCCACGTAACCGAGTCACAGGATGAGGCAGTTGACCACATCCTTAACGACAAAGTTAAAGCGGGTGACGTTGTCATCGTGCGTTACGAGGGTCCTAAGGGCGGTCCTGGAATGCAGGAGATGCTCTACCCAACCTCGTACATCAAGTCGAAGGGTCTGGGTAAATCTTGTGCGCTGCTTACGGATGGCCGCTTCTCGGGTGGTACATCTGGCCTATCAATCGGCCACGCATCTCCGGAAGCGGCCGGTGGCGGTAACATCGGCCTGGTTCGCGATGGCGATATGATCCGTATCGACATCCCAGCGCGCAAGATCGAAGTTCTGCTATCTGATGAAGAGTTAGCAGCTCGCCGCGCCGAGCAGGATAAGATCGGCTGGAAGCCAGTCAAAGAGCGTCCACGTAAGGTATCGGCAGCACTCAAGGCCTACGCCAAGTTAGTTACCGCCGCAGACAAGGGTGCCGTACGCGATCTGTCGCAACTCGACTAATCATTAAAGTACGCACACCGCACCCAAAGCCCTGCCACTGCGCGGGGCTTTTTATTGAGCTTCGATACACCCCGATACCTTAAAAGCAATCATATTAATGAGCCTTACAGATGTACTTTGGCAATCAGCCAGCCCAACAGCAGCGCTATCACTCTTCCTGAAGCGTTGTGAGCACCTGTAGTGCCCAACTGATACTGTGGCGGTAGGCGACCTCAAGATAAGGACGATCGATCGGTAGCGTAATGTGGTTGAAATCACCACGCTCATAGAGCTCTACGTTCTGCAGAATCTCGCCCTCCGAGCTTGCATGCTCGGCAAGAGCGGTTTTGAGATGGTGATCCAGTGGGATCTGATCGAGAAGTTCACTCATCGGGATCTCGAGCATCACATCAAGCTGGGATAGCAGACCCACAAAGAAGTGGTTCATCGGCTCGTCACGTTGCAGCATCTCCGCGGTCACTTCACACATGCGTGCCCGCTGCAGCATGGCCCGGGTCAACTCTTGCGGCTTTCCCTCTTCAGCAACAGAGAGAAATAACATGACCCAGCGGCGAATTTGATCCATGCCAAGTAGGGAAATCGCATGCGCTAGGCTTGTGACTTCACGGCGCAGGCTGAAAGCGGCTGAGTTGATGACTCGTAATATTTTATAGGTGAGTTCAGGGTCTCTAAGTGTAAGCTCTTCAACGGATTGAGCTGTAGCCTCAGGGTTGTTAAGCTCCGTTAAAATTTGCATCAACACCAGTTTGGTGCCTTTTACACGCCGGCCTTTAACCAACTGGGGCTTGCTTAGGAAGTAACCCATGAAGAGGTCAAACCCAAGTTTTTGGCAGGCCTGAAACTCATCCAGCGTCTCAACCTTGTCTGCAAGAAGCTCTACGCCGTAACGACGCAAGGAGCGCATAACCCTCGGCAGATCCTCAAGGCTGAATTTACGCATATCGAGCTTTACGATATGGACAAGATTAAGCAGTGCTTCAAAACGCGGATCCAGCGGGTCGTAATCCGCTAAGGCTATTTTATAACCCTCGCCAACGAGTCCATCGACACGCTCTAACAGCTTCGCTGAGATCACTGAATCGCCCATGATCTCTAACACAAAGTTATCTTTAGGAAGCTCAGGTATTTCGTGCTCCAGCAAAAAAGTATCGTTAACCTTCAAGAATAGAGGTGCCTGACGCACGCTTTGCTTATCGGGCACACTCGAGTAGGTATTTAAGAGAACATTGAGAGTGACCTCGTCGTCTTTGAGGTCTGCTACAAAATAGCCGGTCTCGCCACGAAACAGCAGTTCAAAACCAACTACATCTTTACTTCTGGTAAAGATTGGCTGGCGTGCCATCAGTACTTGAAGCTGCTGTTGATCAATCTGATTTAGTGCGTCCATCGACCTGCCCATAGGTATCAAGCTACCACTAGTGTAGCTTAGTCTCGTTGCTCTTATCGGTTTGCGACAACGGTGATAGCCATTCAGGCCAGATATCTCTCTTCCACTCAGCTCGAAGATAGAGCTCTCGTAGAATACTCATCCACTGCCGCATCGCAGTACGCGGCATCTCTAGCTGCGCCCCGTGCGCTACCTCGTCGCTAAACACCAAGAGAATGCGCTCTTTGCTTGGCGTTAGATCCACCCGCCTTACCAGCCAACTTTCAGGAGCGGGGGTGATAGGAGCCTCTTGTTCGATTTCACGGGCAGCCTTCTGCTGAGTAAAGGCTTGAAGATCAGACGCCTGCGGTGAGCCTGTCGTCTCATCTTCCAAGAGCTTAACCAGAGCCGGTATAACGCGATTAAACAGGCGCTGTGTAAACCAGAGCGTGGAACGGTTCTGCTGAGCGTCCTCCAGGTTTAACCGGATTCTATCCTCTTCTTGAACGTACTCGGTTGTCAGGCGTTCTGCCTTAAAACTTGCTTCAATCATCGATCAAATAAAGGGTACGAAAGGTACACAGCCCGTCAGGGTCAATAGCATCGTAGCTGATATTAACAACCTCATCGATTAGCTCCTAAGTGTATTAAACAGATAATTTATTAAGTGCGCGGCAACTTAACGGTAAAGATCGCGCCCTTACCCTCGCGGCTTTTTACCTCAATACTGCCACCATGACGGCGCGCGATATTAAAGGCGGATGTGAGACCCAGACCCGTTCCCTCCCCTATGGGGCGTGAGGTGTAGAAGGGGTCGAAGATTTTTTGCATCAGGTTATCTGGAATGCCCCTGCCGGTATCAACCACATCAATCTCTATCCACTCGTCGCGCAAACGTCCTCGAATACTGATGTCGCCCTTCTCGGCAGTCGCCCAGACAGCATTCTCGATGAGACAGTGAAACAGCTTAGCCAGCTCGTCGGCGTCACCGATCAGATTGGGTAACTTAGCGATATCAACTCTGTAGGTACGATTAGCAGAGATCGTCGTCGGGATTACCTTTTCAAGTACCACCTCTGAACTGATCGGCTGCTTCGCGTGGGCAAACTGCTCAAGGCTAGAGACAATCTGTTGAACTCGCGCGATTCCAGAGCGTGTATCAGTAAAGAGTTCGCGGAGATCCTCTTTGAGGAACTCCATATCAATCTCGGAAGCTGCTGCACGCTTATCATCACCACCTTCGGCCGCCTCCAGTGCCTGGAGCAGATCGCTCACATATCCCTGAAGGGTCTCGATGTTAGATTTCACGAAACCGAGCGGATTATTAACCTCGTGAGCTGCGCCTGCTGCTAACTGACCGACCGACGCCATCTTTTCCGCCTGAATCAGCTGATGACTCATCTGGTTAAGCTGCGTCTGCATGTTGAGGGCGCGAGTTCCCACCTCGATGCGAGCGAGAAGCTCTTCCTCTTTGAAAGGTTTGGTGACGTAGTCATTTGCCCCTGAGCGTAGGCCGCCAACAACATCGTCTATAGCCCCACGTGCGGTTAGAAGAATGACGTAGGGGGGATTTTGAGTAAAACGCTCTCTGATCATTTTACAAAGCGAGGGGCCCTCATGACCGGGCATCTCCCAATCTATCAGCGCGAGAAACTGAGACTTAGGTGGGAGCTGAGTAAGTACATCCCAGAGCTCAACCCCATCCGAAACCACTATCGGGGTGAATCCATGCTTTGCTGTAAGCTGCACCAACAGTTTACGGACCAGTGAACTATCATCGGCTATGTATAGATCCATATCTGTGCAGCTTCGCCTAAACTAGTAACGGATTTAGTGATCAAATTTTACTCACCAAAGCTTGCTACTCTACCACACTGGGGCCAGCTTTTGAGCAATAAAAAAGGCAGCCGAAGCTGCCTTTTTGCTGTGTACACTCGGCTTACTTGCCAAGTTTGCGGCGAATCTGCTCGATCGCACGAAGTTGAGCTGTCGCTTCAGCGAGCTGAGCTGCAGCAGTGGAGTATTCGAACTCACCCTGCTTATCAGCCATTGCTTGCTCAGCAGCTTTCTTCGCTTCAAGAGCTGTCGCTTCATCAAGGTCATGCGCACGGGACGCAGTATCAGCCAGGATTGTCACCTTATGTGGCTGAACCTCTAAGAAACCACCGGACACGTAAACGATATCCACTTCACCGCCCTGCTTGCGAAGCTCGACAGGGCCTGGTTTGATTTCCGACAAAAGCGGAGTGTGACCTGGGTAGATACCCAGCTCACCCAGGCTACCTCTCACTGATATGAACTCGATAAGCCCTGAGTAGATCTCCTCCTCAGCACTTACGATGTCACAATGAACAGTCATAGCCATTTCCTTTACCTCTTCAGGTTCCGCTCAGGGGCGATTACATTTTTTTGGCTTTTTCGACAGCTTCTTCGATGCCGCCAACCATGTAGAACGCCTGCTCTGGCAGGTTGTCGTACTCACCATTCAGGATGCCTTGGAAGCCACGGATAGTGTCTTTCAATGCAACGTACTTACCAGGCGAACCGGTAAAGACTTCTGCTACGAAGAATGGCTGAGATAGGAAGCGCTGAATCTTACGAGCACGGGCTACAATCTGCTTATCTTCTTCTGACAGTTCGTCCATACCGAGGATCGCAATGATGTCCTTGAGCTCTTTATAGCGCTGCAGAACACCCTGTACGTTACGAGCAACTTCGTAGTGTTCCTGACCGATTACCAGTGGATCAAGCTGACGTGAAGTTGAGTCCAGTGGGTCAACCGCAGGGTAGATACCCAGCTCGGCGATCTGACGAGACAGTACAACTGTAGCGTCAAGGTGCGAGAAGGTGGTCGCTGGAGATGGGTCAGTCAAGTCATCCGCAGGTACGTATACCGCCTGGATAGATGTGATAGATCCAGTCTTAGTAGAGGTGATTCGCTCCTGCAGAACGCCCATCTCTTCCGCCAGTGTTGGCTGGTAACCTACCGCTGAAGGCATACGACCTAGCAGTGCGGATACTTCAGTTCCCGCTAGTGTGTAACGGTAGATGTTGTCTACGAACAACAGTACGTCACGACCTTCGTCACGGAACTTTTCAGCCATTGTCAGACCAGTCAGTGCAACACGCAGACGGTTGCCTGGTGGCTCGTTCATCTGGCCGTAAACCATCGCTACTTTAGACTTGTCGAACTGTTCAACGTTTACAACGCCCGCTTCCTGCATCTCATGGTAGAAGTCGTTACCCTCACGAGTACGCTCACCTACACCTGCGAATACAGATAGACCAGAGTGCTGAGTTGCGATGTTGTTGATCAGTTCCATCATGTTTACGGTTTTACCTACACCGGCACCACCGAACAGACCGATCTTACCACCTTTAGCAAACGGACATACCAGGTCGATTACCTTGATGCCGGTTTCAAGCAGCTCGTTAGTAGCCGCCTGGTCTGCATAACTTGGTGCTTTGCGGTGAATTGGGTAACGCTCCTCTTCACCGATTGGGCCACACTCATCAATTGGGTTACCCAGAACGTCCATGATACGACCCAAGGTCGCAGTACCTACAGGTACAGAGACTGGAGCACCAGTGTTTACAACGTCCAGACCACGGCTAACACCTTCTGTCTGACCCATTGCGATTGTACGTACGACACCATCGCCCAGCTGCTGCTGAACTTCCAGTGTCAGGTTGGTTTTAGTGACGTTTAGTGCGTCATAAACCTTCGGTACGTCTTCACGTGGAAACTCCACGTCTACTACTGCACCGATAATCTGAACAATACGTCCGCTACTCATGTTCGGATCCTCTTAACTTATTGACCTGTTCACTGCTTTAAACAGCTGCAGCACCACCAACGATCTCAGAAATCTCTTGAGTGATCGCTGCCTGACGAGCTTTGTTGTACACCATCTGAAGTTCGTCGATAAGGTTACCGGCGTTATCAGTTGCGTTCTTCATAGCCAACATACGTGCTGCCTGCTCACAGGCATTGTTCTCAACCACAGCCTGGTACACACAAGACTCGATGTAACGCGCAAGCAGACCCTCGAGGAGTTCACGCGCTTCGGGCTCGTAGATGTAATCCCAGTGATGGCTCAGACTCTCATCGTCTTCCTCAGCCTGGAGCGGTAGGAGCTGCTCGACTGTAGGCTTCTGAGTCATGGTGTTCACGAACTCATTCGATACAACATAGAGTCGATCGAGCTTGCCTTCAGTGTATGCATCCAGCATAACCTTAACCGCGCCAACCAGCTGTTCCGCTTCCGGTGCATCGCCGAGGCCGCCTTTAGCTGCCACAACGTTACCACCGTAATTACGGAAGAAACTGATCGCTTTAGAGCCCAGCGCACAGAGGTCGATCTCGACATTCTGGTCTTTGAACTCTTTCATCTTGCTCACGGTCGCTTTGAACAGGTTGATGTTCAGGCCACCACAGAGTCCGCGGTCAGAAGCGACGATAATGAAGCCAACACGCTTCACTTCGCCTTCTGCCATGTACAGGTGTTTGTATTCAGGGTTAGCTTTCGCCAAGTGCTGAATAACACCGCGGATGCTGCGAGCATAGGGTCGGGAAGACTGCATGCGATCTTGAGCACGGCGCATCTTAGATGCAGCAACCATTTCCATGGCGCTGGTAATCTTCCGAGTGCTCGAAATACTCGCGATCTGCGTCTTAATCTCTTTTCCGACTGCCATAGTTCTGCCTCTATCTCTGACCTAGTTTCGGCTGAGCAGCTAGCTCAGCCGCCTTGCCCTTGTTACTGAGCAATTACCAAGTCTGTGTAGATTTGAACTTCTCGATGCCGGCTTTGAACTGTGCAGCGATCTCATCGTTGTAGTCGCCAGACGCGTTCACATTCGCCATCAGATCAGCAAATTCGCTATTGAAGTAAGCGATCAGTGCCGATTCGAAGTCACCGATTTTGTTCAGCTCAACATCTTTCAGGAAGCCTTCGTTCGCAGCGTACAAGCTCAGACCCATCTCAGCGACGGACATTGGCGAGTACTGCTTCTGCTTCATCAACTCGGTAACGGCCTGACCGTGCTCAAGCTGAGCGCGAGTCGCGTCGTCGAGGTCTGAAGCGAACTGCGAGAATGCTGCCAGCTCACGGTACTGCGCAAGCGCCAGACGAACACCACCACCCAATTTCTTGATGATCTTAGTCTGAGCCGCACCACCTACACGTGATACTGACAGACCTGCGTTAATCGCAGGACGGATACCTGAGTTAAACATTGAAGACTCAAGGAAGATCTGGCCGTCAGTGATCGAGATAACGTTGGTTGGTACGAACGCCGAAACGTCACCACCCTGAGTCTCGATTACTGGCAGTGCAGTCAGAGAACCTGTCTTCCCTTTAACTTCACCCTTAGTGAACTCTTCTACGTAGTCAGCGTTTACACGTGCTGCACGCTCGAGTAGACGAGAGTGGAGGTAGAATACGTCGCCTGGGTATGCTTCACGACCTGGTGGACGACGCAGAAGCAGTGAGATCTGACGGTAGGCCCAAGCCTGTTTTGTCAAATCATCATAGATGATCAGTGCGTCTTCACCGCGGTCACGAAAGTATTCACCCATAGTTGCGCCGGCGTAAGGTGCAAGGAACTGCATCGCTGCAGGATCGGCTGCACCAGCCGCAACTACGATGGTGTGATCCATCGCGCCGTGTTCTTCAAGCTTACGTACTACGTTAGCGATAGTAGACTGTTTCTGGCCCACTGCTACGTAGATACATTTAATACCAGTACCTTTCTGGTTGATGATCGCGTCGATCGCAATTGCCGACTTACCGATCTGACGGTCACCGATGATCAGCTCACGCTGGCCACGGCCGATTGGTACCATCGCATCGATCGCTTTCAGACCAGTCTGAACTGGCTGATCAACCGACTGACGAGCGATAACGCCTGGCGCTACCTTCTCTACAGCATCGGTCATTTTAGCGTCGACAACACCTTTACCGTCGATTGGGTTACCCAGCGCGTCTACCACGCGACCGAGCAACTCAGGACCTACAGGTACTTCAAGAATACGACCAGTACACTTAGCGGTCATACCTTCTTTCAAGTTCTGGTAATCACCCAGTACTACGGCACCGACAGAGTCACGCTCAAGGTTAAGCGCCATACCGTAGACGCCACCAGGGAACTCGATCATTTCGCCGTACATTACGTCAGCGAGACCGTGGATCAGGATGATACCATCGGATACGCTAACGATTGTGCCCTCGTTACGGGCTTCAGAAGACACATCAAGAGATTCGATGCGCTTCTTGAGAATCTCGCTGATCTCAGATGGATTCAGTTGCTGCATTTTTATTCCTCACACTCAGGAATTCATCGCTTCGGCCAGTTTCGCCAGTCGAGCACGAACGGAACCGTCGATCACAAGGTCATCAGTACGCACGATCACGCCACCCAGAATAGATTTATCTACCTGTGTAGTGATCGATACTTCACGACCCAACTTAGTGCTTAGCGCCTTAGCCAGTTTCTGCTGCTGCTCATCCGCCAGTTCGAAAGCAGTTGTCAGGGCGACTTCGATAGAAGCTTCCTGTGCTGCTTTGAGCTTACGAAACTGCTCAGCAATTTCTGGCAACAGAGCCAGACGACTGTTTTCAGCCAGCAAAGAGACGAAGTTCTTGCCTGACTGGTCTAGTTCATCTTCCAAAAGCGCAACCAGAGTTGCTGCTTTCTGCTCCGACGTCAGCGCCGGGTTACCCAGCACCCGGGCGACTCTTGTATCGGCTACTACAGTAGCAGATACAGAAAGCATATTCGCCCATTGATCGAGGCTGCCCGCCGCTACAGCGTATTCAAACGCTGCTTTGGTGTAGGGCCGAGCGACTGTATTGAGTTCAGCCATCGTAAACCTCGCTTACAGCTCAGCTGCCAGTTTATCAACCAGCTGCGCGTGCGCTTTCTCGTCAACAGAGGCTTCCAGAATCTGCTCAGCGCCAGCTATCGCTAGTGCTGCAACCTGTCCACGAAGGGCTTCCTTCGCCTGGTTGACTTGCTGTTCGATTTCAGCCTCTGCAGCAGCTTTAACGCGATTTGCTTCTTCGCGTGCCTGCTCTTTAGCTTCTTCGATGATCTGGTTAGCCCGCTTGTTGGCCTGTTCAATGATGGCGGCTGCTTCTACTTTAGAAGCACGCATGTCGTCAGCGGCTTTTTCTTGAGCCAACTTCAGATCACGTTCTGCGCGCTCTGCCGCATCAAGACCGTCTGCGATTTTCTTCTTACGCTCAGCCAGCGCGCTAGTAAGCGGTGGCCATACGTATTTCATACAAAATACGACGAAGATGAAGAACGCAATGGCCTGACCAATGATGGTGAGATTGATATTCACGCCATTATCCTCGCGGTTGTTTGATTAAAAGTTATCTTGCCCAATTTGGACGTGCTTTCATCAAGCAACTGCGAACAGTACGTACAGACCAAGACCAACACCGATCATAGGTACAGCGTCAACCAGACCCATTACGATGAAGAACTGAGTACGCAGCAGTGGGATCAGCTCAGGCTGACGCGCAGCGCCCTCCAGGAACTTGCCACCCAGGACACCGATACCGACCGCAGCGCCAACAGCACCCAGACCCATCATCAGTGCACCAGCAATGTACAGCAATGCCATTTCCATCTGTTTTCTCCAATTTTCAATTTCAGTTGAAGGTTAAAGTTTTACGGTTAAAAACTCTTGCTATCCCGCTTAGTGATCTTCGTGGGCCATCGCCAAGTAGACGATTGTCAGGACCATAAAGATAAACGCCTGTAGCGTGATAACTAGAATGTGGAAAATTGCCCAAGGAACCGACAGGATCCACTGAGCCCAGAACGGTAGCAGTGCGATCAGGATAAATATCATCTCACCCGCGTACATGTTACCGAAGAGTCGAAGCGCCAAAGATACTGGCTTAGCCAGCAAACCAACCAATTCGAGGAAGAGGTTGAAAGGCAGCATGATTTTACCCAGTGGCTGGAAACTCAACTCCGCTAGGAAGCCGCCCAAACCTTTCATCTTGATGCTGTAGTAGATAATCAAGGCAAATACACTCAGAGCCATACCTGCAGTCGCGTTCACGTCTGTGGTGGGTACTATCTTCATGTAGTGGATGCCAAGTTCAGCTGCGATGAATGGAACCCAGTCAACAGGTATTAGATCCATCAGGTTCATCAAGAACACCCAGACAAAAATTGTCAGAGCCAACGGCGCTATAACCGCGTTCTTGTAGTGGAAGATTGACTTAACGTTATCATCGATGAACTCAATGATAGTTTCCACGAAGTTCTGCATTCCAGTTGGTACATCGCTAGTCGCCGATTTAGCAACGCGACGGAACAACCAAATGAAGAACAAACCAAGACCGACAGACCAAATCATGGTGTCGACGTTGATTGACCAGAAACCGAATTCGCCCGGTAATGCTAAATCCCCATAAGCAGGATCAGTATTAACGAAACGCCAGCTATCTGACTTCTCATGGTAACCAAAAGTTAAGTTGGTAAGGTGGTGTGCTATGTATTCTGAGGAGGTAACCGTCCCGCTAGCCATTCTCAGTTCTCTCTTTTCAAAGGTTTATGAAACTTTTTTACCACCAAACTGCATAAACAGATGAATCACCTGTAGCAGTATTAGTGATGCAAATAAGGAAAAGACACTGAGCGGCTCCACCAGCACAAATACGAGTGCGAACAGAGTAGCAGACAATGCCATTTTCCATATTTGTCCCGCGTACAGCTCCGCGAGAGTGGCCTGTGCCGATCTACCGACTTGGCCGTCAAAGTGACGCTTCGCCTGCCAGCTATTCGGCAGCAGGTAGATCGTACCGCCTAGCAGTGCAGAATAAGCAACGACCAGATCAAAGGGCAAGGCTAGCAATGCCAGAAGCAACAGTGCTACCGCCTGATATTTCAAGGTTTTGAAAAATCGAGCTTGCGCTTTGTCAGCTCGTCTGCCGAAGGTTTTGGGCTGCTTTTTCTCAAACTGAAGCACGCTCTCACCCGTCAACACAATGACAATCAGGCAGAGATTATAAGGATAACCTCCTCGTCCATCAACTGAAACCGTCCCAACCTTGCACTAATGTCTGCATCTTAACGGTTTAGCCGCCCAACAATCGCCTCCAACTCATCCTTGTCTTTGTAGCTAATCGTTATCTTACCTCGACCCTTTGCGTTTGCTGAAAGAGAAACTTTGGCAGATAGCACTTTGGATAGCTGTTCGGATATTTCAGAAAGATGTGTGTTTTCAACAACACTCTGTTTGACGGGTGTCGACTCCTGGAGTCGGCGTGCAAGCGCTTCCGTATCGCGCACTGAGAGACACTTGGCCACCACTTCGCGACCCGCTTGGGCTTGCAACTCAGCTCCCAATGGCAGTAGCGCACGGGCATGACCCATCTCAATATCACCACGCTCTAGGAAAGTCTTCACTTCATCACACAGGTTCAATAGGCGCAGTAGATTGGCAACTGCTGAGCGTGATTTTCCCACCGCTTCGGCAACTTCTTGCTGGGACAGCTCAAACTCCTGCTGAAGACGCTGAAGCGCAATTGCCTCCTCGATCGGATTGAGATCTTCACGCTGAATATTCTCGATCAGTGCCATCGCTATTGCCGCTTCGTCCGGCACATCTCGAATAACCGCGGGGATGGAGGTCAATCCAGCCATTTGCGCTGCCCGCCAACGACGCTCTCCAGCAATAATTTCGTAACCAGTCTCTACTGGACGAATCACTATGGGCTGCATAAGACCCTGAGCGCGAATCGAGTCGGCTAGCTCCTCTAACGCGGCACTCTCAATTTCTCGGCGGGGTTGGTAACGACCTCGACAGATCTGATCAACAGGTACTTCGTTCAGTTGACTCTTCGACTCTTCGCGACCCTCAGTGACCTCATGTAGGGAGTCTGAGTCCATACCTGAGAGCAGTACGTCCAACCCACGTTTTAAGCCGCGCTTCTTAGCTACCATGCTTTTGCTCCTCTCGTTCAGTACGGCGAATGAGCTCTCCTGCCAGTGCAAGGTACGCCAACGCACCGCGGGAATTCTTATCGTATTGAATGGCCGGTAAACCATGACTAGGTGCTTCAGCTAATCGAACATTACGCGGAATAACTGTGCGGTAAACGCGCTCGGCAAAATACTCAACTAGGTGCTCAGAGACATCTTTGGTGAGACTCATACGTGGATCAAACATCGTCCGCAATATTCCCTCAATCTTTAACTTCGGATTGAGACGTTTTTGGATCCGATCGATGGTTCCCACCAACGCACTGATGCCCTCTAGGGCGTAGTATTCACACTGCATCGGTATGATTACACCGTCAGAGCAGGCTAAGGCATTGACGGTTAGTAAGTTTAGGGAAGGGGGATTATCGACCAGAATGTAATCGTAGTCCTCTAGCACGGGCATTAACGCCATCTTGAGCCTAAACTCGCGACGCGGTAGATCAAGCAGTTCAACCTCAGCAGCTGTCAGGTCGGCGTTGGCTCCAAGTAGGTCGTACCCAACATCAAGATCGGTCAGTATCGCCTCTTTCGCTACTGCTTGATCAGTCAGCAGTTCGTAAACAGACAGAGTTAACTCATGTTTGTCGACTCCGCTACCCATGGTCGCGTTACCCTGTGGGTCAAGGTCAATCAATAAAACGCGTTTATTCATCGCAGCAAGCGATGCTGCAAGATTCACACTAGTCGTGGTTTTTCCGACACCACCTTTTTGGTTGGTAACGGTTAGAATCTTTGCCAATCTCAGGCTCTCCCTAACACCAGCAGGTGCCGCTCCTCTTCCAGTCCGGGTATGTGGAGTGCGTAGCTCTGCTGCAGTCGAAATTGAAGCGGTAACTCCGCCAGTTCTGCATCAGGATACCGACCTTTCATTGCGAGAAAAACACCTTTCTCAGCTAACAGACCCTGACTCAGTGTCACCATGTCTATGATTGAGGCGAAGGCGCGTGAAATTACCTGAGAAAATTGGCGATTTTCCAGCGCTTCAACGCGTCCATGGATCACTTCTAGGTTTGTTAGACCCAACTCAATTTTCACCTGACTTTGAAATCGAGTCTTTTTCGAATTGCTATCCAAGGTAGTAATCGGCTGTTGAGGAGAGAGAATTGCAAGGGGTATGCCCGGTAGACCCCCGCCACTACCAACATCGATTAGATCAGTTTGAGCAATGTGGGGAACAACCGCCAGGCTATCCAGCAGATGCCTCACGAGCATCTGTTGCGGGTCGCGGATTGCCGTGAGGTTGTAAGCCTTGTTCCACTTCTGCATCAGTTCAAGGTAGCGCAGAAGTTGCGAGGTTTGTCTCTCAGTCGCAGCAATACCGAGATCTTTCAAACCCTGATCGAGAAGTTTTTGCAGATCAGCCATTAGCTAATCGCCTTAGCCTGGAGTTGACGCTTCTTCAGATGAATCAACAGCAGAGAGATAGCTGCCGGAGTCATTCCTTGGATTCGGTTGGCTTGGGCGATGCTGACGGGACGTACAGCCTCGAGCTTAAATTTCAGCTCGTTTGATAATCCACCTACCTGAGCATAGTCGAAGTCTTCGGGCAGTTCGGTATTCTCATGCTTGCGCAGTTGTTCGATATCATCACGCTGGCGATCGATATATCCCGAGTATTTAATCTGTATCTCAACCTGTTCTGCCACGTCTAGCGCAACCTCTCTCTCCGATGGCTTCACTTCAGCTAGATCGGCGTAGGTCATCTCTGGGCGTTTTACCAGATCGGCGAGATTGTACTCGCGCGCTAAAGGTGTTGTTAGCTTTGACGCAAGCGCGCCAGCCTCTGCAGAATTTGGCTGTATCCAAGTAGACTTCATTCGAGCCATCTCAGCATCGATCGCTTCACGCTTTTCGTCAAAGTTAGACCAGCGCTCATCTCCAACGACACCAAGTTTTCGACCAATCTCTGTCAGTCTCAGATCGGCGTTATCCTCTCGCAGAATCAACCGATACTCTGCGCGGCTGGTGAACATACGGTAAGGCTCAGATGTACCATGCGTAATTAGATCATCAACCAATACGCCGATGTAGGCCTCGTCACGGCGCGGGTACCACTGCTCTTGCTCCAGTGCTCGTGCGGCCGCATTAATGCCTGCCAAAATCCCCTGAGCGCCGGCCTCTTCATACCCGGTGGTTCCGTTAATCTGCCCAGCAAAAAACAGCCCGTTGATGAACCTTGTTTCTAATGTATGTTTCAGATCCTGCGGGTTGAAGAAGTCATACTCAATTGCGTAACCTGGGCGAGTGATATGTGCGTTCTCCATTCCGCGCATGGAGCGAACAATTTTCAACTGCACATCAAACGGTAAGCTCGTGGAGATTCCGTTAGGGTAGAGCTCATGTGTCGTCAGACCCTCAGGTTCAATAAACACCTGATGTTGGTCTTTATCTGCAAAACGGTGAATTTTATCCTCAATGGATGGGCAGTAACGCGGCCCAATCCCCTCAATGACACCAGAATACATTGGTGAA
Organism: Oceanospirillaceae bacterium; assembly: GCA_013373575.1. Taxonomy (GTDB): domain Bacteria; phylum Pseudomonadota; class Gammaproteobacteria; order Pseudomonadales; family Balneatricaceae; genus Marinobacterium_E. The sequence goes on from JABXHP010000322.1 coordinate 20,950, forward strand.
CGATCGAGGTTGTCACGAATAATATCGTGCGTCTCGGAGTTGGTATGCGTGATGTAACAGCTGATCTGCTGTGGATGTTGAGCAAGAGTGCCCATAAAGGACATCACCGGCGTTGGAGTATCACCAGGCTGTTCTTGCATTTTAGTGAAATCAACGCTGCGCGCATCAATGCGTGGCGGTGTACCCGTTTTCAAACGTTCAACGCGAAAGGGTAGTTCGCGTAGGCGCTCAGCAAGACGTACAGATGGCGGATCGCCTGCTCGACCTCCGGAATAACTCTCTAGGCCAATATGGATCTTACCGCCAAGAAAAGTCCCAGCTGTCAGTACAACAGACTGAGCAAAGAAGCGGATACCAGACTGAGTAATAGCGCCCCTAATCGTCTCACCTTCGATGATTAGATCATCTACAGCTTGCTGAAAAATATCCAGATTGGGTTGGTTTTCCAGGATCTGACGAATCGCTGCCTTGTAGAGCACTCTATCAGCTTGTGCCCGTGTCGCGCGAACTGCTGGACCTTTGCGTGCATTCAAAATGCGAAACTGTATACCGCCAAGGTCTGTTGCTCGCGCCATAGCCCCATCGAGTGCATCGATCTCTTTGACCAGATGACTTTTGCCGATACCGCCAATAGCGGGATTACAGGACATCTGGCCCAGAGTCTCAATGTTGTGGGTTAACAAGAGGGTTTTAGCACCCTTACGCGCGGAAGCGAGAGCTGCCTCAGTACCTGCATGGCCACCGCCAATAACGAGCACGTCATAATGATCTGGATAATCCACATAAACCTCTTTGGAACTGTACGCATGCCCCTGAGGGCGAGAAGGGCGCAGATTATACCCAGACTAGCATCGGGAAGGAATGGTTAAAATTTGAACAGTTTGAATACGGTTAGTTTTTAAATAAAAGAAAAAGAAAGAAAGATATATGTGTTTTATTTTTTTTATATTTATATAGTCGGATGAAATCTGTTCATAAGTTCAATTAATATAATAAAAACATATGCTTATATTAATCCTGAAGGCGTGGGTAAAGAGTGATAAGCATGAGGATGAGTTGTTAACTGACTGTTGATAAACTTCAGATTTATCCACATACAAAACTATACACAGTTTTCTTCCCAACCTTTCCATAGAGAGTTATACACTCTGTCCACAGATAATTGTGAATAAGTAACTCCTGTTGTTATATATGTCTACAAGCTGTGGAAAATACGGACTAATTTATTCACAAGTCATGTTTTTTCTGCACCAAGGTTGTGGATAAAGTTATTTGCCGATGCAGAATGATCCGAAGATTTTGCCTAAGAGCTCGTCAGCACTAATCTTTCCGGTTATCTCACCGAGAAGTTGTTGCGCTTGGCGTAGATCCTCAGCTAGAAGCTCGCCGGCGCCTTGAGTTTGCAGTTGCCACAAACCGGTATGTAGTAGCTCACTTGCTTGCTCTAATGCGTCTAAGTGGCGGCGTCGGGCCATGAATGCGCCTTCACCGCTTCCCTGGTACCCCATAACGGTTTTTAGATGCTGTTTAAGTAACTCAACACCTTCACCCCCTTTGGCGCTTAGTTGCACCAGAGTCAAGCCATCTGAATCGGATATGGAAGGTGCGTCGCCGCTCAAGTCTATCTTGTTACGCACTAGTGTGACGTGGCGTAGATCATTTAGATGCTCGGAGAGCTCCGGGATGATTTCACGCGGATCTGTTGATGCTGTAGCGCGCGAATCTACCATCACTAGGATTCGGTCAGCTTTGCGAATCTCCTGCCATGCGCGCTCTATACCGATCTTTTCAACTTGGTCAGGTGCGTCTCGCAGACCTGCAGTATCAGTGATATGCAGTGGCATGCCATCAATGTCGATCTGCTCGCGCAAGAGGTCACGAGTGGTTCCCTCTATGTCGGTCACAATGGCCGTTTCACGCCCAGCGAGTGCGTTAAGCAGACTCGACTTACCCGCATTAGGCCGCCCAGCGATAACGACGTTCATACCTTCGCGCAGCAAGCTTCCTTGCTGAGCTCGGCGTTCCACTTCTCGCACCTGTGTGATTATCGCTTTGAGATCATTAAGCACCTTCCCATCGCTGAGAAAGTCGATCTCTTCGTCGGGAAAGTCGATAGCTGCTTCGACATAGATCCGCAGATTGGTCAGCAGCTCTACCAACTGGTTTATCTCATCTGAGAAGGCTCCCTGCAGAGAGCGTAGTGCGCAGCGTGCAGCTTGCTCCGAGGAGCTCTCAATCAGGTCGGCGATCGCCTCAGCCTGAGTGAGGTCCATCTTGTCATTGAGAAACGCGCGTTCTGAGAACTCCCCTGGTCGTGCTAAGCGAGCACCTAAGTTGAGTGCTTCTTTTATAATGAGGTCGATAACAACGGGTCCGCCGTGACACTGCAGTTCAAAAATATCCTCACCGGTAAATGAGTTGGGTCCCGGGAAGAAGAGTGCGATGCCCTCATCTAGCTGCTCGCCAGCAGCACTTATGAAGGGCGTATAGTGTGCATACCTAGGTTTAGGTTCAAAGCCGATAAAAGCGCTCGCCATCCTCAGACAATCGGGTCCTGAGAGGCGCACAATGCCAACACCGCCTCTGCCGCTGGCAGTTGCCTGCGCTACAATTGTCTGGTTCCTACCCTGCTGCATATTTCTCCTCCTCGGTGTGGCTCTACCCTAATACGAAAAAGGCCCCCAGAGGGAGCCTTTTTATTAAATCTGAATCGCGCCAGTTACTTCGTGTCGCCCGCTTCAATCTGTTTGTTGATGATGTACTGCTGTGCGATTGAGAGCACGTTGTTTACCACCCAGTACAGAACTAGACCTGCTGGGAACCAGAGGAAGAAGAAGGTGAAGATGATTGGCAGCATCTTCATGATCTTCGCCTGCATAGGATCTGGCGGTGTTGGGTTAAGCAGCTGCTGTATGAACATAGACGCGCCCATCAACAGAGGCAGGATGAAGTATGGGTCCATCTGCGATAGATCCTGGATGTAGCCGTAGAAGGGTGCGTGACGCAGCTCTACAGACTCCAACAGTACCCAGTAGAGCGCAATGAAGATTGGCATCTGTGCAACAATTGGCAGACAACCCCCGAGTGGATTGATCTTCTCTTTCGAGTAGAGCTTCATCATCTCTTGTGACATCTTCTGACGGTCATCACCGTAGAGCTCTTTGAGACGAGCCATCTCTGGCCCAAATTTACGCATCTTAGCCATCGACTTGAAGGCTTTAGCGTTAAGCTGAAAGAGTGCAATTTTGATTAGCAGAGTTACACCGATAATCGCTAGACCCCAGTTACCTACAATACTGTAGATCCATTTCAGCAGCATGTAGAGCGGTGAAGCAACAAACCAAAGAATGCCATAGTCGATCGTCAGGTCCAGATCCGTAGCAACCTGTTCAAGCTGGTCTGTATCCTTCGGCCCAGCATAGAGTGTAGAGCTGAGCGTTGTCTGTTGACCTGGAGCCACATTAACAGCAGGAGCAAGGAAGCCAGCAATGTAAAGACCGTTCAGAACGCGAGTTTGATAAGTGTAAGTCTGTCCTGGCTGAGGTATCCATGCAGAGAGGAAGTAGTGCTGCGACATAGCAACCCAGCCATCTGCACTGGTCGCTGTGAAGCGTTTGTCATCCATGTCGTCGAAATCAACCTTCTGGTAGTTGTTCTCTGCCGTGGAGAAAACGGCGCCAAGGTAAGACTGCATACCCATATCGGTCTGCTGCGAAGGGTCCGCACTGCGGTCACGCTTTAGCTGGCCAAAGAGCACGGTCTCAAAATTCTCAGCACTCTGGTTGTCGATCAGATACTCAACTTTGATGGCGTTACTACCGCGAGTGAAGGTAAAGCGTTTTGTAATTGCTACGCCATTCTCATTCAGTTGCAGATCTACGCTGAGCTGATCAGAATCACCCATCTCGTAGCTACGCGCTTCGGAATTATAAAGTGGACGGCCTTCTGGATTTGCATCTGGGCCATTTTTACCCACCAAACCACTCTGTGCGACATAGGTACGGGTTGCGTTCTGTTCCAGCAGAGTAAGTGGCTCGCTCTCACTTAGCACGGCAAGGTGCTGTGGCAATTTCGCCTCAATCACATCACCACCGCGTGGATCGATAAGCAGCTCTAGAGTATCAGTTTTAACCGATATCAGGCTGGCATCTGTAGCGGCAACCGCAGCTGTGGTCGCTTCAGCGGTCGCCGGTACATCAGCACTAGCTGTGGAAGTCGCTGAAGGCAGATCGCTATCGCTTGGCGCGTAGGCTGATACGCTTGAGCTTGCAACCGTAGGTGCGGCTGCTGGTGTGTTGTAATCCTGGTTCCACTGCAGCACCATCATGTAAGACATCAGTGCTAGTGCGGCAATTAATATGACTCGCTGTACATCCATGGCGTTCGGACCATTACCCTTTTGAGGACTGTTTAGCTTTATCAGCTTTTTTGTTTAACCTGACCCAACTCTTCGAAATTAAGCGGTGTATCGCCTCATTATCGAGCTGATCCACACCTTTGCGTGCCAGTATGACAAGGTCACAAGGGGGTAGATTCTGTTGATTCAGCCTGAAAGACTCGCGAATGATACGCTTAACGCGATTTCGATTCACGGCTAGACGGACATTTTTTTTCGAAATTACACAGCCGAGCCGAGGGTGGCCGGTTTGGTTGGGGCGGGCAAGTATCAGCAGATTTTGATCACTGACCTTGTATATAGCTTTGTCGAATACCCTTTTGAAGTCGGCTCCGGTGAGGAGTCTGGATTCGCGAGGGTACTCAAACTCAGCCATGAGGCATTCGTGTTGTCCGCTAAGAATTAGGCAGACAGACGAGCGCGGCCACGAGCACGACGACGGTTCAAGACCTGACGACCGTTCTTAGTAGCCATACGAGCACGGAAACCGTGGTTACGCTTGCGCTTCAGTACGCTTGGTTGGAAAGTTCTTTTCATGACTTTTTTCCTGCAGTTACTTCAGGTTAACTAGTTGGAACCTGCACTATTGCAGACACCCAAAATTCGAGACGCGACATTCTATGGAAATGGCGTCTTGGTTGCAAACCTTTTGATAAGAAAAGGTACAAAAAAACCAGCCCGCAGGCTGGTTTTTCGTCTTTAGCGGGGTTTATTGCCGCATTTTACGCTGCATGTAAGAGTCCAGAGGGCCCTCAGATACGCTCATCCACTGGTTCTGATCTTTCTGGAATGCCTTCATGCTTGCGTAGATGCGTTTGAAGTCTTCGTTCTCAGCTTCTAGCTCTGCATAGGTTTCCTGAGCAGCTTCCCAAGCCGCATCCATTACGTCTTTAGGGAAGATCTTCATCTTCGTACCACTAGCCAGAAGTGTTTTGAGAGCCTCTGGGTTCTTCGCGTCGTAGAACGCAGTTGTCTTCACGTTCGCACGCTCTGCAGCCGCCTCAACGATGTTTTGGTACTCAACTGGAAGTGAGTCAAACTTCTCTTTATTGATATATACAGAGAGGTTTGGAGCCGCCTCCCACCAACCTGGGGTGTAGTAGTATTCAGCGACCTTGTTGAAGCCCATCTTCATGTCATCGAACGGACCAACCCACTCAGCTGCATCAATAGTGCCTTTTTCCAGAGATGGGAAGATATCGCCGCCCGGAATCGACTGAGGAACAACACCGAGCTTCTCGATGATCTTACCACCCATACCGCCGATACGCATTTTCAGGCCATCAAGGTCTGCCAGAGAGTTAACCTCTTTGTTGTACCAACCACCCATTTGCACACCGGTATTACCCGCTGGGAATGGGACGATATTAGATTGCGCGAAGAGATCTTTGATCATCTCGCCGCCACCACCGAAGTTGTACCATGCCTGGAACTGACGGTAGTTCAAACCGAATGGGATAGTGGTGTCTAGTGCGAACGCTGGGTTCTTACCGAAGTAGTAGTAAGACGCAGTATGACCTGCTTCGATCGTGCCATCTGATACTGCATCGAAGATCTGCATGGTGCCCACGATTTCACCCGCTGGGAAAACGCGAATCTTAAACTTACCGTTGGTCATCTTCTCTACTTCTTCAGCAAAGAAAACACCGCCCATATAGAAGCCGATACCTGGTGGTACTGCAGACTGGAGGCGCCAGTTCAGTTCTGGAAGTTCAGCAGCAGACGCTGCAGTGGCTGTTGATACGGCTGCTGCCAGCAGTGCACCTTTGAACAGATCTCTACGTTTCATCTGATTTCCTTTTTCTTTTTTATGATCTTTTAGGCCAACACATCTGGATGTTTCATAATCCTTTCGATTTGCCATACCCAACACGATAACCCGATGGGTGCGAAATACTAGAAAATGAAGTCATACTTTAGTTGAACGACCTAGGAATTACTGGTCCTACCAGCTGAATCTTGGTTGTGTGGCTTCTGTAAACTCGGCACACTGAAGCTCTTTGCTGCCAGGTAACATGGCTGTGAAACAACAATAAGCTTCATGGAATTATCACAATGAACGCGCTTCTAAAACTCTCCGCTTCGATCGATGCCCTAAACGGCTTCGTGGGCCGCAACGTCAAGTGGCTGATTCTGGCCGCTGTCCTGGTCAGCGCCGGCAACGCAACAACTCGTTACCTGTTTAATGTGGCCTCAAACGCCATGCTTGAGCTGCAGTGGTACTTCTATGCAGCGGTATTTACGCTTGCCGCTGGATATGTTCTGAAAGTCAACGAACATGTCCGTATCGATGTGATGAGCCAGCGTATGTCTCCACGGACGCGTAACTGGGTCGATTTTTGGGGCTTACTACTTTTTGTATTACCGGTAACGCTTTACATCACCCTGCAGTCTATCCCCAACCTTATAGAGACTTATCAGAACCAAGAGGTTAGCCAGAATGCGGGCGGGTTAATTCGGTGGCCTGTGCGTTTGATGATACCGGTTGGCTTTGGTCTGCTGTTTATGCAGGCGTGCTCAGAGCTGATTAAACGCTGGGCCTTTTTGAAAGGGCTAATTGAAGATCCTTTGCAGCGGGGTGGCCATGCAACTGTCGATATGGACGATCAGAAGGAGAGTGTGTAAATGGAATTTTTGACCGACAACATCGCGCCGATCATGTTCGGCTCGCTTATATTTTTCCTTCTCTCTGGTTTCCCAGTTGCCTTTAGCCTTGCTGCTAACGGCATCCTTTTTGCCTTGATCGGCCATGAGCTTGGGTTGCTCGATTGGGTATTACTGCAGGCAATACCTGAACGTATTTACGGCATTATGCAGAACGATACGCTGTTGGCGATTCCATTCTTTACCTTTATGGGGATCATTCTTCAGCGATCAGGGATGGCGGAAGATCTTCTCGAGTCCGCTGGGCAGCTGTTCGGAGGAGTTCCGGGCGGTCTGGGGTATGCCGTAATACTTGTGGGTGCCCTGCTTGCAGCGACTACTGGAGTGGTGGCTGCGTCAGTGATCTCCATGGGGTTGATCTCACTCCCGGTAATGATGCGCTACCGTTACCACTATCCAACAGCTGCGGGGCTTCTGACTGGTGCAGGATCCTTGGCACAGATTATCCCGCCATCGTTGGTTCTTATTGTCCTAGCGGATGTGCTCTCCGTATCCGTTAAAGATGCCTACACCGGAGCACTTTTCCCGGCGCTCATGGTTGTAGGGTTCCTGCTGCTATACATGTTTATCCTCTCAATCGTTAAGCCGGACATGGTGCCACCATTACCTGAGGATGCTCGCACTCTTAAGGGTTCAGAGCTGTATATCTCCGTACTTACGGCTATGCTGCCGCCGATCGTGCTGATCTTCTTGGTACTGGGTACCATTTTTATAGGCTGGGCAACGCCAACAGAGGGCGGAGCAATGGGTGCAGTCGGTGCACTAGTACTGGCGATCGCTCGTCGACGTCTTACTTGGGATGTGGTGAAAGGGGCACTTGACTCAACCACCAAGCTCTCCACTTTCGTTATGTTTATCCTCGTTGGCTCCTCTATATTTGCGCTATCGTTCCGAGCGGTAAACGGCGATATTTGGATTGAGCATTTGTTTACTTTCATTCCGGGTGGCGAACTAGGTTTTGTGCTCTTTGTAAGCCTATTGGTGTTCGTACTTGGTTTCTTTATCGACTTCTTCGAGATCGCTTTCATCTTGATGCCATTGATCGGCCCTGTTGCGATGAATATGGATATCAACATGATCTGGTTCCTTGTACTGGTTGGGCTGAACATGTCCATGTCCTTCCTCACGCCGCCATTCGGCTTCGCGCTCTTCTATCTGCGAAGCGTCGCGCCCAAGGAGGATTACAAAGATGAGATCACTGGTGGCTTGGTACACGGTATGAAGACGCAGCAGATCTATAAGGGTGCAATACCTTTCATACTGATCATGCTGCTATCTCTGTCGCTGGTAATCATCTTCCCTGAGATTGTTACCTACAACCTTGATGCACCTCTGGATGTAGACCTTAACACCATCGAGATTCAGCTCGATGGTGGTGATGGCGGCTGGGGTAATGAGGCCGGAGGCAGTGATGACCCTTGGGGTGGTCAGGCTAATGACCCTTGGGCAAATTAGCCCTATCCACTTGTGAATAAAAAGGCCGCGTAAGCGGCCTTTTTGTGGATAAGCCAGTGGTTTGTTTGTTGATATCTTATTAATAACTCTATTTATCGTTTTATATTCAATAGGATAGGATAATATATTAAAGTTAATAAATTTTTTTGCTCCGGACTTATCCTGCCAATTTGTTGTGGATAAAGTTGGTGCCAGTGGGTAAAATCGTCACGAAACCCAACACCGCTGTTCCCACGAGAAGAATAATGTCACAAGCAATCTGGCCGCAGTGTTTAGAGAACCTCAAAGACGAACTTCCCCCTCAGCAGTTCAACATGTGGGTGCGTCCACTACAGCTTGAGGCTGAAACTGACAGTCAGATACATCTAGTTGCTCCAAATCGGTTTGTGCGAGATTGGATAAACGACAAGTTCCTGCAACAGATACACAACGCACTTGATGCGCTTACGGGTGATATGGCACCGGAGGTATTGATTAGTGTCGCCGGTCAATCGCCTGCTTCAGGCCCTTCGCGAACTCGCGCGGCGCGTAAGGCGCCTGTAAGAGCGAGAGCACCGGAGGAGAGCGAGCCGAAATACCAACCCAATAATGTAGGGGCGGATGCACCGCCTGAAGCACTCACTAACTTTGATGACAGTGAGTATTCACTACCACCAAGAGATCCTGAATTTAGTGCGCTAATTCCTACAAAACTGCGTAGTGGCGTGATTGATCTGATAGACCAGTCAGAGTTTGATTCTGCGGCAAGTGGTGGTCAAGGTGAACGTCAAATACAGGTGGAAGGGGGGTTACGGCACCAGTCTAACCTCAATCCTGATTTTACCTTCGACTCGTTTGTTCAGGGTAAGTCCAACCAGTTGGCGCTAGCAGCTGCTCGCCAGGTTGCGGATAACCCGGGTGGCGGTTACAACCCACTCTTCATTTACGGTGGTGTGGGCTTAGGTAAAACGCACCTTATGCACGCTGTTGGCATGGAGATGCGCAGTCGTAACCCCAACGCCAAAATTGTCTATCTGCACTCTGAGCGTTTTGTCGCTGACATGGTGAAAGCGCTGCAACTCAATGCCATAAACGACTTCAAGCGCTTTTACCGCTCCGTTGATGCGCTACTGATCGATGATATTCAGTTTTTCGGCGGAAAAGAGCGGTCCCAAGAGGAGTTTTTCCACACCTTTAACGCTCTGCTGGAGGGTGGTCAGCAGATGATTCTGACCAGTGACCGCTATCCGCGTGAGATTAAAGGGGTCGAGGAGCGCCTTAAATCGCGTTTCGGCTGGGGCCTGACGGTGGCGATAGAGCCGCCAGAGCTTGAGACGCGCGTCGCTATTCTGATGCGTAAGGCGTCGGAAGCGAAAGTGCGCCTGCCAGAAGACGCTGCGTTCTTCCTCGCGCAGAATCTTAGGTCCAACGTACGTGAGCTAGAAGGTGCGCTGAAGCGGGTCATAGCACATGCCCATTTTCATGGTGTGCCGTTAAATATACCGACAATCAAAGAAGCACTAAAAGACCTGCTGGCATTACAGGATAAACAGGTTAGTATTGAGAATATTCAAAAGGTTGTAGCGGAGTATTACCGTATCAAGGTAGCTGATCTCTCCTCGAAACGGCGCAGTCGCTCGGTGGCTCGTCCTCGACAGGTCGCCATGAGCTTGGTCAAGGAGCTGACCAACCACAGTCTACCTGAGATTGGTGCATCTTTTGGGGGGCGTGATCACACAACAGTGCTTCACGCCACACGAAAAGTGAATGAGCTGCGTGAGGGTAACGCAGACATCGCGGAAGATTATAAGAACCTCATTCGTCTGTTGACGAGCTAAGTTGGAATTGGGATAGGAAACCACATGAGATTTGTTATCACCCGAGAAGCCCTGATTAAACCGCTGCAGTTGGTGGCGGGGGTTGTCGAGCGCCGTCAAACACTGCCGGTTCTCTCCAATATTCTGATGGTTGCTGAGGGTGACCAATTGTCACTGACCGGAACCGACCTAGAGGTCGAGCTGGTTGGGCGCGTACAGTTGGATGAGCCTACACAAGCAGGTTCTGTAACCGTTCCAGCTCGCAAGTTAATGGATATCTGTAAGTCCCTAGCGGACGACGCCCGTATTGAGATGGAAGTTGTAGGTCAGAAGATGGTTATCAAGTCTGGCCGTTCGAAGTTCTCTCTTTCAACTCTAGCGGCTTCTGAGTTTCCCAATGTTGAGGATAGCCCACAGACGCTGCAGCTCAATTTGCCGCAGGCAGAGTTACGCCACTTGATTGATAAGACTGGCTTCTCGATGGCTCAGCAAGATGTGCGATACTACCTGAATGGCATGCTATTAGAAGTAAGTGAAGACTCACTTCGAGCCGTTGCTACTGATGGACACCGCCTCGCCACATCGATAAGCGATGCTGAGGTTCCAGCAGGCTCGCAGCATCAGATTATTGTGCCACGTAAGGGTATCCTGGAGTTAGCGCGACTGCTTCAGGGTGGTGACGCTCCTGTGACACTGGTGATTGGTGCCTCTCATATCCGCGCAAACGTTGGCGATTACACCTTCACCTCAAAATTGGTGGACGGAAAGTTCCCGGACTACCAACGCGTTATTCCAAAGAATGGCGATAAAGTGCTTCTTGGGGATCGCCAGGAGCTGCGTCAGGTATTCCACCGTATCGCAATCCTCTCCAACGAGAAATACCGCGGCGTACGTCTCTCACTGTCCGACGGCTACCTGCAGGTAATGGCGAATAACCCGGAGCAGGAGGAGGCAGAGGAGACAGTTGCTGTGGACTATCAGGGCCCTACGATCGATATTGGCTTCAATGTGAATTACCTTCTCGATGTGCTCTCAATCCTCAATTCAGACGTCGTTAAATTCACCCTGCATGATGCAAACAGCAGTGCGCTGGTAGAAGGTTTCGACGATCCAAACTCTGTCTACGTTATTATGCCAATGCGCATGTAACTCCTTTTGGCCGGGTTCATGCCCGGCCTAGCTCTCCTCAATGCGTATTCAACGTCTGCAGCTAACCCATCTGCGCTCTATTTCAACGCTTTCGCTTGATGCCT
>JABXHP010000374.1 GCA_013373575.1 Oceanospirillaceae bacterium
CGGAATCCTAAGTAATTCCGGTACTTTACGAGGCGACTATGCATTGTCCTTTTTGCAGCGCATCCGATACCAAGGTGATTGACTCGCGACTTGTCGCTGAGGGTCAGCAGGTTCGTCGTCGTCGTGAGTGCGTATCCTGCCAAGAGCGTTTCACCACATTTGAAGAAGCAGAACTGCTGATGCCGCGTCTGGTAAAAAACGACGGCACGCGTCAGCCGTTTGACGAAGCCAAGCTACGCGCTGGTATCACTCGCGCATTAGAGAAGCGCCCAGTCGGTGTCGAAGATATTGAGGCGTGTATTAACCGTGTAAAGCAGCGATTGCGAGCCACAGGTGAGCGCGAGATACCTTCAGTGATGGTTGGGGAGGCAGCGATGGCTGAGTTGCGTAAGCTCGACCAGGTGGCCTATGTACGCTTCGCCTCTGTTTACCGCAGTTTTCAAGATATTAATGAATTTAGGTTGGAGATCGATCGCCTGACAGAGTCCGAGGATCAACCCGATCAGAGTGCTGCTCCGGTGAGCAAAACTCAGCGTAAACGCAGTCGTTCAAAAGGGCCCGAGAGCCCCGATCTGTTTGCGGAAGAGAGCTAGTGGAACAATTTTCAATAGAAGATAGGGCTCATATGGCTAGAGCCATACAACTGGCCTGGAAGGGACTCTACACCACAGACCCTAACCCGCGCGTCGGCTGCGTTTTGGTGCGTGATGGTCAAGTTATCGGAGAGGGTTATCACGTGCGCGCTGGAGAGGGGCATGCGGAGGTTAACGCTCTAGCTCAGGCGGGTGATGCGCGGGGAGCGACCGCCTACGTTACGCTTGAGCCTTGCAGCCACTATGGCCGTACGCCTCCCTGTGCAAAAGGGTTGGTGGATGCGGGGGTGACCCGCGTCGTTGCGGCGATGGTAGACCCTAACCCCGAGGTTGCCGGCCGCGGTTTGCAGATACTCAGGGATGCCGGGATTGCAGCAGAGAGCGGATTGCTTGAGGCACAAGCGCGTGAGCTGAACCCCGGTTTTCTGTCGCGAATGGAAAAGCAGCGACCTTTTATTCGCGTAAAGTTAGCAATGAGCGCCGATGGGCGAACTGCCATGGCAAGCGGTGAGTCGAAATGGATAACGGGATCAGAGGCACGCGCCGACGTACAGCAGTTACGAGCACGTAGCTCAGCGATTCTGACGGGCCTGGGCTCCATCCTATTGGATGATTCTGCGCTCACAGTACGTCCAGAGGAGCTAAGCGCAGCGGTACGTGCGAAGATCGATAAGCCAGCACCGTTGCGTGTGGTTTTAGACACTCAACTGCGCATGCCCAGTGGAGCGCGCATTACTGATGGCAGTTCGCCTACACTGATCTGCCACGGTCCTGTCAGCGCCCAACCTGTCTCCTCGAGCGAGCTGACTTATCAGCAGGTTCCTCTGAATGCGCAAGGGTTAGATTTACATTGGCTTGTGGAGTATCTGGCGGCAGAACGCGGTGTGAATGAGCTGCTAGTAGAAACGGGAGCGACCCTTGCTGGCGCCTTTTTGCAGGCGGGGCTGGTGGACGAACTCTGGGTATATATGGCGCCTAAGCTACTCGGCAGCAACGCCCGCCCGTTACTGCAATTGCCGTTTGATACGATGGCCGAAGCACAAGCTTTGAAATTAAAAGATCTACGCCAGTTCGGCGACGATGTAAGATTCATTTGGCAAACTAGCTGATGTTTACAGGAATTATTGAAGCTGTAGGTAGTGTCCAGTCGCTCGAGCCGATTGGTGGTGATCTGCGATTGGTATTGAATGTTGGTGCGCTGGACATGTGTGACGTCCAGTTGGGCGACAGCATTGCAACCAACGGGGTCTGCCTGACCGTAGTTGCTTGGGATTCACAGAGTTTCACTGCGGATGTTTCGCAAGAGACGCTGGCGCACAGCCGGATAGCGCAGCTACAGGTTGGCGAAGCTATCAATTTAGAGAAGGCCTTGCTGCCGACCACTCGCTTGGGTGGCCATCTGGTCTCGGGTCATGTGGACGGGGTTGGTGAAATTCTCAACCTTGAGGCGGATGCACGCTCTGTGCGCATTGCTGTAAAGGCCCCCGTAGAGCTACGTCGCTTTATTGCTGCGAAAGGCTCAATCACGATTGATGGAGTGAGTCTGACGGTCAATAACCTGAGTGCTGAGGGGTTTGATCTGAATATTGTGCCCCACACTGCGGCAGGAACTATCATTAGTTCTTATGAAACCGGGCGCAAGGTTCATATAGAGGTCGATATGATTGCTCGCTATCTGGATCGGTTGCTGAGTGCTAAAGATGAGACCAGCGATCACTCAGGTGGTGTGTCGATGGATTTACTGGCTGCCGCAGGCTATCTGCGTCGGTAATAACGGGAGAGACGATGCAACTAAATACCACTGAAGAGCTGGTTGAAGATATACGTCAGGGCAAGATGGTCATCCTCATGGATGATGAAGATCGCGAAAACGAAGGCGATCTCGTTATTGCTGCCGAGATGGTTCGCCCAGAAGATATCAACTTCATGGCGAAACATGCGCGTGGCTTGATCTGCCTTACGCTGAGCCGGTCTCATTGTGAGCAGCTACGTTTGCCGCTCATGGTTCAGGCAAATGGCGCAGCATACTCAACCAACTTCACCGTATCCATCGAGGCGGCTGAGGGTGTGACCACCGGTATCTCTGCTGCTGACCGCGCATTGACAGTTCGTACCGCGGTTAAGCCTGATGCTAAGCCGAGTGATATTGTTCAGCCAGGCCACATCTTCCCATTGATGGCTCAGCCGGGCGGCGTTCTAAGTCGTGCAGGTCATACAGAGGCGGGTGTCGATCTCGCACGTATGGCGGGTATGACAACCTCCGCCAGCGTTATCGTAGAGATAATGAACGATGACGGTACCATGGCGCGCCGGCCTGAATTGGAGCAGTTCGCCAAAGAGCACGGCCTGAAAATTGGTACGATTGCTGATCTGATTCACTACCGCACAACCAATGAAACCACGGTTGAGGCGACGGATGAGGGGCAGATGGATACCGACTACGGTACCTTCAATTACCGCATCTACCGCGATGATATTCAGGGTTGCAATCACCTAGCGATGTTCCAGGGTGAGATTGCTCGTGAAGAGCCTACCCTAGTGCGAGTACATACACGTTCAGAGGTTCTGCGTGATGTCGTGGGTGTCTCTTCCGAAGACCCTAAATGGACTCTTCGCCGTGCGCTTGAGCGTATTGCAGAAGAGGGCAAAGGCGTCGCTCTGCTACTAGATACGGGCGAACGCGTCGACTTAGGTGATTCAGTGCGTGCACTGGACAACAGCAAACCGTCCAAAGTGAACATGAGCGCATCAGGGGCCTACCTTCAGGTGGGTACAGGTTCACAGATTCTGCGTGACCTTGGAGTAGGCAAGATGCGTCTGCTCAGTTCGCCGATGAAATTTAATGCGATCTCTGGATTTGATCTGGAGATTGATGAGTACATTCCGTTTGAAGAGTAAAAGAGCATGAGCTTAACAGTAGTAGAGGGCAACTTCGTTGCCGCAGAGGGTAAGTACACTCTGGTCGTAGGTCGCTTCAACGAGTTCGTTGTTGAGAGCCTGGTTGATGGTGCAGTGGATACCCTAAAGCGTCATGGTGTGAGTGAAGAGAACATCCGCATCGTGCGTGTGCCTGGCGCTTTCGAAGTGCCTCTGGCCGTTAAACGTGTTGCACAGCAGCAGCGTGATGACGCGATTATTGCCCTTGGTGCAGTTATCCGTGGCGGCACTCCACACTTCGAGTTTGTCTCCAACGAGAGCTCTAAAGGCGTAGCACAAGTCTCATTAGACTTTGGCGTTCCAGTGGCGAACGGCATCCTGACGGTGAATAGCATCGAGCAGGCGATCGAACGTTCGGGTACCAAGATGGGTAATAAGGGTGCAGAAGCAGCCCTCTCAGCAATTGAGATGGTGAGCTTGTTGCGTCAGCTTGAGGTTTGAAATGAGCGAAGATAAAGCGCCTAAAAAGCGTGTCTCGAACACCGAGAAACGACGTAACGCTCGCAGCTACACGCTGCAGGCGCTCTACCAGTGGCAGTTGGCAGGACACCCTGCAAACGAGATTGAAGCGCAGTTTCGTGTCGATAACGACATGTCGGATACGGATGTACCGCTCTTCTCTGAACTCCTGCACGGTGTAATCTCAAAGCGTTCCGAGCTTGATATCGAGTTTGCAGCGTATTTAGATCGTTCTCTCGATGATCTTGATCCTGTGGAGCTGGCGGTGTTGCGAATTGGTAGTTATGAGCTGATCCACCGCATTGAGGTGCCCTACAAAGTAGCCATCAATGAGAGTGTTGAGCTGGCAAAACGTTTTGGTGCGACCGATAGCCACCGCTACGTAAACGGTGTACTCGACAAACTGGCACAGAAGGTCCGTGTCCTCGAGATAAAGGCTGCGCGTCAGAAGTAATGCCGAGCGAGTTCGAGATTATCGACAGTTATTTCGCCCCGACCGCGAAACAGGCTCAGGGCGTGGTATTGGGAGTTGGCGACGACTGTGCTCTGGTTGAGCCGCCGGTCGGCCAGCATTTGGCAATCTCTATCGATACCCTCGTTGAAGGCGTGCACTTTCTGCCTGATATTGATGCAGAAGATCTCGCCTGGCGTCTGTTGGGCTCATCGGTCAGTGATCTCGCTGCGATGGGCGCTCAGCCTCTCTGGCTCACTTTGGCGATAACTCTGCCTGAAGCAGATGAGCGCTGGTTGAGTCGTTTTACTTCCGGTCTAGACGCAGCACTTGAGGCTTACAAGATTAGTCTTGTGGGTGGCGATACAACTTCTGGTCAGTTGCGCGTCCTCTCGGCGCAGGTTCAGGGTTCTGTGCCTGTTGGAGAAGCCCTGCGACGCGATGGCGCCCAAGTAGGTGATCTTATCTATGTAAGCGGTACCTTAGGTGATAGCCGTGCTGGATTAGAGTTGTTGCAGAATCCACAGAGCCATGCGCAACAGGCTGACTATCTTCTGCAGCGTTTCCTGCGTCCTTCGCCACGCATCGATCTTGGTATCGCACTGCGCGGTATTGCTACTGCAGCCATCGATATCTCGGACGGTCTGCTCGCAGATTTAGGTCATCTTTTACGCCGTTCTGGCGTTGCTGGACAGATCGAGCTGGAGAGCCTGCCTCGTTCAACGGCACTGCACTCCTTTTGCGATGCAGCGCAAGCGATGCGCTGGGCTGCAACCGGTGGTGAGGACTTTGAACTCTGCTTCACCTGTCCAGAATCGCGCAAGTCTGATATTGAGGCTATTTCCGCTCAGCTAGGTCTTAGGCTCAGCGCTATTGGCAGAGTGAGCGTTGGCAGTGAATTAGAGGTCAAGAGCCAAGGGCAGAGTTGGCTAAATCCTCATAGCGCGGGGTTTGAACATTTTGGAGCGCAGCAATGAATCATGCACCCGCCAGTATCTGGCGCAACCCAATACATTTTCTCGCCTTTGGGCTAGGTAGCGGTGCAGCGCCCAAGGCCCCCGGAACTTTTGGCACACTGGCGGCTATTCCACTCTGGCTTCTGTTTGCAGAACTAAGTCTGCCGTACTATTTGGCACTTCTGGTTGTCACTTTTATCTTTGGCTGTTGGATTTGCGGTCGCACCTCAAGCGATCTCGGTGTGCACGATCATGGCGGAATTGTCTGGGATGAGTTCGTTGGGTTGTGGATTACATTTATCGCGCTACCGAGCGGTTGGGGCTGGGTTTTGCTCGGGTTCTTGCTGTTTCGCCTGTTCGATATCGTTAAGCCCTGGCCTATCGGTTGGGCCGACAAACAGGTCTCTGGTGGTCTGGGCATCATGCTGGATGATGTACTGGCTGGCTTCATGGCCCTAGCCTGTGTGCAAGGGTTAAACTACCTGTTGTATCTTGTATAGATCTGAGTTGCTGCATCTAGCGTACTACTTAAACTGTGTATGCGTAATCGACGCAACTAATTAGGGCGGCATCGGGCTGCCAAAAATGAGGTTAGAGAAGTGAATATCAACTTTGTAGCGGAATCGAAGTTACCCACCCCCTGGGGGGTGTTTCGCATGGTTGGTTTTGAAGAGACCGAAACGGGTAAAGAGCATGTTGCGCTAGTTTTTGGTGAGGTTGCGGGTGGCGCCCCGGTACTTGCTCGACTGCACTCTGAATGCCTAACGGGAGATGCACTGTTCAGTTTGCGCTGTGATTGTGGCTTCCAGCTGCAAGAAGCGCTAAAGCGTATTGCCGAAGAGGGTAGCGGCGTTCTGCTCTATCTGCGTCAAGAGGGTCGTGGCATAGGTCTGTTGAACAAGATCCGCGCATACAATCTTCAAGATGGTGGCTGTGATACTGTTGAAGCCAATGAGAAACTGGGCTTCGCGGCGGACATGCGTGACTACTCAATGTGCCTACCAATGCTTCAGCACCTAGGAATTGAGCGCGTTAATTTGATGACTAACAATCCGCGTAAAGTGGCTGCACTGAAGCGTGTGAATGTTGAGGTCGCAGAGCGTGTGCCGCTGCAGGTGGGCAAGAATCGCTACAACGAGCACTACCTAGAGACGAAGATGGGTAAACTTGGGCATATGATGACTGAGGTTCACTTCCGTGAGGAAGTGGAGCAGAAGGCTCACTAAAGCTCAGAGAGTGCCTGACTGATTTTACTGGTGATGCCCTGCGCATCCACTCCTGCAAGCGCTAGCTGCTCCTCGCGGCTAGCGTGCTCTATCCACTGATCACCTACCCCCAGTGCGAGGGTCTTCACTGGTGAAGCTTGAGACGCTGCCCAAAGCGCCACCGAGCTACCAGCACCTCCCGTAACTGCATGATCTTCGACTGATACTAGTAACTCGTGGCGCCGAGTTAACTGCGCTAGCAGCGCACGATCTAGTGGTTTTACGAAGCGCATATCAACCAAGGTTGCATTCAGTTTTTCAGCGACGCCTTCAAGCTCCTGCAGCAGGGGGCCAAAATTCAAGATGGCAACACGGTTTCCCTCCCTTAGAACCTCCGCTTTACCAAGCTGCATGGGCTGGCGTTGTCTATCGCTCAGCGGTGCCTTACCCCGCGGATACCTTACAGCAATGGGCCCGTTATGACTCAGACCGAAATCGAGTGCGCGCTGCTGCTCATCTGCA
>JABXHP010000236.1 GCA_013373575.1 Oceanospirillaceae bacterium
AAAAACACCCACCTCATCAGCCGGTTCAAAGTAACGTTTCTCATCAAAGACCTGGTAGTTAGGCAGCTTCTGCTTGGCGTACTCGTAAACGAGCTGACCATCTACAATGACACCCGCCATATTACGCAGCGCGCCTTTGTGTTTCTTCGGGTAACCCACCACCACACAGATACCGCGAACTTCCGTCTGGATGCGCGCTAAAGCATCGCTGATACGGCGCTCAAGGCTAGGGCGCAGCAATAGATCCTCTGGCGGATAACCAGTCAGCGCAAGTTCCGAGAAAAGCACCAAATCCGTACCACCCTGAGCGGCAAGATCATTAGCGCAGTCGATCACACGCTGAGTGTTACCGGGAATATCCCCAACCAGGAAATTGATCTGCGCAAGCGCAACAACAAGCTTCTGCGACATAGAGAGTCGTCCAATCCTTTAGCGAAAACCAAGATCGCAGATTATACGTCAGCCGCTCGCCATGGGCGACCCACACAGAAGTAGTTCTAGGACTAGAACTCAGCTACTGACATGAAGAGGGTAGATACTCAGCCGGTAGAGCTAATGAATAGGTAGTAGAAGACAGACAGCGCCAGCGAAATGCACCGGAATCCATATCAGCCCGCATAACGAGATATCGACCGTTTGCTTCGGGTAAGTTATCTGTAAACGAGACACGGATTTCGCTTTTGGTGTTGTTCCACCAGACGTTTTTAACATAGCGGGAGTTATCGCCGAAGAAGTTGGTAGCGACACCTAGTTCTTTAAGAACCGCCGACCAGCTTTTACCCGATAGACCACTAGTGCCGCCATTTACAGCAACATATTCAACTAAGCCGTACTTCACCGGAGTGACCGCAAGGAAGGCTTCCGTAAGTTTGGCTTTGGTGACGTAATTGCGATATTGGGGAAACGCGATTGATGAGAGAATGCCGATGATCGCGACTGCGATCATCAGCTCAATTAGAGTGAAGCCTTTTTGATATTTTTCCGGGCCAATTTTTTCCATTCATGCCATCCTTTCCTGATAAGCTTGTCTGCAGATCAAGGCATACTGCAACTGTTACCCGACGTTGAGAAGAAAAAGTCTTGTCCAGTGAGGGCCGACGTTATAGGAGCACCCACTGAAGCAACAGTGCTTATAGAAAATCCATCCCAGTGGTATGACCCACCGGCTGCCGACGCGGCGGATCTTTCAGTGACGGTATCATAGTAGTAATAGTAACTGATATTACTCTCGTCGCTAGCGTCTGTACCGGAAACGAAGTCATCCGTTCCGTTGCATCTATATACCGTTCCTGCTGCTGTACTTGCGGCTGGGTAAACGACTATGTCACCGTACCACCCCTCTGGAATAAGGCATTCATATTCCACCCGCCTCGATGCATCTTCCTCAGTAACGGTACCTGTTGCCGAACAAACTATTGTCGCTTCAGGTTGTGGCTGCGCAACAACATTGAGAACGCCAGGAAAAATCCCAGCATTATTCTCGTTTGTTACAACAATCTCTCCCGAAATTCGCTGAGAAGCCAGAGCATACCCTAAAACCAAACTCCCATGATCCGCGAAGTCTTTATTATAAGCATCTATCAATGCTTGAGATTCCGTCGCACCACTAACCACATAGTTTTCACCGGGAAAACCCAATCCAGCCAGATATCCATGATAATTTCCCGCGTTGCTATCTAAGGAGACCAAAACGGAGGGAAGCTGTTCCGTGCCGTAAGTGGCACAGTCAGCGTAATCACTTCCACTAGGACCGCTTGGCTTCTTGAATATATAAAAATTTTGGTACGCTAGGTCACCTGGTTCATTCGCGATTGCAGTATCATCAACCGCAAAAGCGTTAAAGCTTGAAAACGTTAAGTCTTGACCGATACCTGAGTAAGCTGAACTATTACCATATACCTCATATTCCGCTCCAAACAGCGGATAATCCTCATCCGGATACGAATATTCTGGATTACGAAAAAGAAAGTTGTCTTGGTACAGCCCTTCGACTGAGATGCTGGGATCAGCATTAAAGTACAATCGCGCCATGCCAGATTGACCGACATTCGCAACAGCAGCTGACCCAACCAAATTTGCAACTGCATCCCAATAGTTTGCGTTTCTTGTTCCTGAGCCAAGAGAATTCACAGCATCCTCAAATGAGAACAAATCGGAGGGGCTAAGGATTTCATAACGACCAGCTCGAAACTGGGGTGCACAAACAAACGTAGAACTGAAGTCAGCAAGTTGTACTGCACAATCAGTACCTCTACAGCTGCCTTGGATATCTACAAGCCCTGGACTAATTTGGCCATTCCAGCCGGTCCCCACCAGACATAAATAGTTGCCTGCATCCGGTGAGAATCCGTTTAAATCCTCTGGTATCGTGCCAAGACTGTAATCGACTAGTTCATATATCACGCAACCTGCTCCTGCTGTGGCCGTGATATCTATGACATCGTCCTCTACCAACCCTCCAGTATCAGCGCAATATCCCTTGGATGAGCCAATAATTGTACAACCAAAATTCTTACCTATCGGTTCGTTTGGATCGTTCAAAATTTGTCCTGAAATCACCAAAATTTCATTACTCTCATCTTGCAGCTCCACAAGTTGAACAAACTCCCCTTCAATTTCGATTCCAGCAATAATCCTGTCATCTCCAACGTCATACACTTTGTATGACGGTGACGACAACGAAGCTAGTTCCTGTGCATTGCCAATATCAACAACAACAGCGCGATCTAGAGTAGTAAGCGTTCCCGTTGGTAGCGGTATTTCTCCCCCATAACCTGTTCCGGAAGGACTTAATGATACATTTCCCTCAAGTTCAGTCGGGAAGTTCTGTAAACCCGCGTATATAGGAAAAGACAAAGCAATTTCTTCATTATCAGTAACCGACAGTGAATAGTTTGGAGCGCTACCAGAGAGCGAGACGAAAAATATACCGGATGTGGTAGGTACCGATACGACGCCAAATGAGTCAAAGAAATCCTGTACAGCTGTTTGACTACTTGCAGTTTTTGTTTCCTCTCTTATAGCTTCGATCTGACTTTCAGCTATCGACGCGGCTTCCTGTCTTCCGATACTCTCGCTATGCTCACTCAGTAAATTTGAGTGAAATAATGCCGCGCCCAGAATCCCAATCGTAAGTATTAAAAAGGCGATGAGTGCCTCTATAAGCGTGAAACCCGATTGCCGGGAGCTAAGGTAATGCATAATGCTACCAATCCTTCCAAGAGCCCTGAACGTGAGCGATAGCAGCGCCGCCACCACCCAGGTTATCGAAAACAGTTTTGTTCATTCGTATCATCCCCGATCCAGCCCCACCTGGACCATCGATGCAATCTAATCCAACTACTCCGCCATTAATCGCTTTTGCATTAGCATCGGTAATGTCAGCGGGACCACCTCCAGCAACGGTTGTCACCTCTCTCGCCAAAACTATTCCATAGAAAGGTGCGTCCATGAAAAATTTTGCTGCGCCCTCTACAACAAGTATGAGAGGTGAGCTTTCTGAAGTAGTAAACTCACTGGCTCGTAATTGCACTGCATCAACAGTGCTGTTATTTAGATCGCAGGTGTCTTTCGTACCCTGGTTGTTAGGACGAAAATAAATCACGCTTGGCGACTTGGTATAATCTATATCTGTTGTGAATGCATCCTGAGATGTCCCCGCGCCGTTACTCTCGTCCCAGCAAAAAGGAGAAATACACATATCAGTCAGCTCTGAGAAATTGAAAAACGCTTGAATTATTTCCTCCTCAGTCGCGCTCGCAAGATTACGGTCATTACTTATAATATCGGGACCCCGCGTGGTCTTACTGTTACTCAACTGCGTGTCGACGCCGTTTTGGCGAATATAAGTATTTGCATTGCCATCCATGTCGATAACGCCACCGGTCCAAATAGTCAATGGTTCCTCATTATTGAGGATCTCGTAGTTACCAGTAACGTTGGCAAAGCCTCTTGATACAACAGGGACATTTGGAGGTGTCGGAGAATTAGGAAGCGCTGAAAGACGCATCGAAATCGTTCTTGATACCGATACAGAATCGTTTGACAATCCAGTACTTGTAATTTCGAGAGAGTCGCCAGTTTGAGTTACTGATACGCTGGCCGAACTAGTCGATATACTCACAAATCCAGCACTGGCCACCTCATCCCTAATCGTTACCAAACCCACACCTGAAATATACTCTACGGCCTCATCCATTCCAGCTTGTGCATTCTGAAAAGCCTCAAATCCGCGAACCGCAGCCGATGCGTTTTGTTTATCCGCTATGACATTCTGCGACATATTGTAAGTGGCTAAAAAGACAGCGATGAGAAGCACAACAGCTGTAAGCAGCGTAGCCATTCCTCTTTCTTTTCTGTGCGGTATTTTCATTTAAAGGCCTAATTATCGATATCGTTTCTGATGTTTATCGACTTGGTTACTGTGCGCCCCCATGATTGATCAACCGCAACAGAGACACCAAAGCTATAAGTAATCGAAAACGTTTCGTCTGTTGTATTTCTGACAGAGGTCGGAGCCCCTACGGTAAATTGCCCGTTGCTTATCACTACCTCATCATTGCTAACAGCACTCCAACTGCCGCCAGCACAACTTGTCGTAACTCCTACCCCGTACTCTACTGCATCGTTGGCCACCCTAAATCCGTAATAGGCAGCAGAGGATGTGCTCGGCTTTTCATAGCTGTAAACAATGCAGCTATTTGAGTTTGCATCGTAAGCATATATTCCAGAGGCCACTCCACCCCCAGAGTTATACCCAACTCTTCTTAACTCCCCAGAAATTAAGTCGTTCAAGAAATTAGTCTCTCGAATCAACAGAGATGATGAATAGATCTCTTTCTGAGACTTAAGCGTTACCAAAAAAATATAAATAATTGCGGATAGTACAATCAGTCCTACCAGCATTCCTATCATTAGCTCGATTAGGGAATATCCAAACTGTTTTCTCATGATCTGACCTTCAACAATCCGAGTAATTCCCTATATCATCCGAACATATGGAAATCTTCATTTGCGAGGAAACCTCGAGGACTACCCTCCGTCCACTTCTCTCGGATGTCAGTGTGAGCTCATCATTGTCCGATTCAAGCTCTGGCATAGCAAAAAGTATTTCAGTACTACTGGTTCCTGCCGACGCTGTAAGGTAAATGCCATCAAAGTAACTACCTCTTGCGACGGGAGATAGATTTGACACATCGGTTATGTAAGCGTTGCTACAGTCGGCGGCTATGTAACCTGAAGATCCACCCGATGCCTCAGTAAACGTTGCACACCAGTTATTCGAACTGACTCCCAGACTCGCCGCATGAAAAAAAACCCCTCGGTTATTTGATATTGAAAGTCGCTTCGCGTGTTGGAGTTGACTCAACACAGCCTCCGATGCACCAATCAACCTTTGTCGCTCGACGTAATCTCCGTAGTACGGGAGCGCTATTGCTGCCAAAATGCCGATAATTGAAATCGTCACTAGTAGCTCAACGAATGTGACTCCATTTTGACTGTGAGATTTTTGCTCTCCCTTTGAGTTCATTTACCTCTCCCAACATTCATCTGACGCATAGTCTGTAGACGGTGATGGCTGGCTGGGACCGTTTCGATCTGCTGCAAACGTCAAACATGTGTCATTAATTTGCGGGGACCCCGACTTAGGTGCAGCAATAACTAAAAATTGAGACTGAGTCACAGAACTGGAAACGATTGAGAAATTGTAGTGATCACTTGTTGGCGAAGAACCCACTTCTGTAAGATCACTTGCAAACGAATTGTTCTGAGCACGATATTTCTCTTGTGCAATCCTTAACTCCGCTAAACCATTCATTGCCTCACTCCTACGAGACTTCATCACATAATCCTGATAAGCCGGATACGCGACAGCTGCAAGAATACCGATCACGGCAACCACGATCATAAGTTCGATTAAGGAGAATCCTTTCTGGTGTTTCATAGGGCGTCCTAACTGACTGAGCTCTCTATGAAATATAGCAGAGGATCTTTGAGAAGGAGGGCGCGTGAGGTGAAATTTAGTCCGCGCCCGAAGGTTTGTTGACTTAAGAGACTGAGAGGACTTTCACTTCGAATGTTAGCGTCTTACCAGCCAACGGATGGTTAAAATCCACGCTGACGTTTTTCTCATCAAACTCAACCACAACACCGGGAATCTCGCCACCCGGTTCCTGGAATGAAACCACCAAGCCCGGCTCCAGCTCCATATCTTTGAAATCAGACCGCTTCATGCGCTGGATGTTGCTTGGGTTATGCTGTCCAAAGCCGCGCTCTGGCGCGATGGTGAGATCAACATGGTCGCCAACCTTTAGCCCCGTCAACGCGGCTTCAAAGCCTTCTGGGATGTTGCCATCACCCACCTCAAACTCCGCGGGCCCTTTATCGAAGTTAGTATCGATAATCTGGCCATCTTCGAGTTTGATAGCGAAGTGCATAGTAACTTTACGGCCTGGGCCGATGGTGAGCTGGCTCATTGAAAATCCTATTCTGAAGCGGCTGCTTCGCGCGCTTTGGCGAA
>JABXHP010000339.1 GCA_013373575.1 Oceanospirillaceae bacterium
GCTCACTCTCTTCAGCCTAGCTTACAAAACCCTACCTGTATGTAAGAAAAACTCTTAGGAGTGCACAAAAAGAATGTACCGCGAAATGTTGACCCTTAAGGGTCATTCAATCCCAGGGAACTGGCCATGACAGTTGTCGGTCGCTGATGGAGATTACGAATTACAGCTGTTGCGGGGTAGATAAGGTTCATCAAACCTGCTCATAGTTTCAGTTTGGCATCTACAAAAGCCTCAAGGTCGTTCACTGCTGAGTTACGATTATGATGTTTTAGCAGGGAAATATGTGTGTTATCCAGAGTTTCGCCCGAGTGCTTGGTGCGAATTATGTTAAGGTTTCTGGGAACCATATTACGAGGCATCACAGTGATACCCATACCCGCCTGTACAGCAGCAACGGTGCCAGCATAACTGGGACTGGAGAAAACTATGCGCCAGGGCCGTTTTAATTTATTTAGAGCTTGAATAGCGCGCGCTCGATAGACACATGGCTGTGGCGACAACACCAACGGCAATGTCTTCTCGGTATGATCAAACAACGCCTGGTCCCCTACCCATTCCAAGGCTTCCGACCATACATCAACGCCATTAGGAAAATCCTCAGGGCGGTTGATTTTAACCAGCACTAAATCAAACTCCTTCTTCTTAAACCGTTCAAACAGTCGAAGAGTCAGGTCGCATTCAATATGTAACAAAACCCGTGGATGTTGTGCCGCATAGTCTGAAAGTACTTCTGATAAAAAAACAGCAGCAAAGTCTTCTGGTAAACCAAAACGCACTTCACCAGCTAACTCTGGAGAACGAAAGCGATCCATGGCCTCCCGATTTAGCTGAATAATTTGTTTGGCGTAACTAACCAGAAGCTCCCCATGGCTAGTCAGTGTCAGCTGTTTACCGCGCCGAAATAACTCGCTGTCTACCTGTTTTTCAAGTTTTGCAATTTGCTGACTAACAGCGGATTGCGTGCGGGAAACCTTGTGCGCAGCGCGGGTAAAACTGCCCGTTTCGGCAACCGCCAAGAAACATTCCAAAGTCAATGCGTCGAACGACATATTAGTTTTTCTAATTTTAAAAATAAGAAATTACAGTTTTTCTAATCATTATTCAATCCCTATCATGACCTCTCTTATTAAGACACTTCATCAGAGGGCAACAGAGTGGAGTTCATAGCAGATTTTTTTGTAAGACTGCTGACGCAGTTCCAAACACCTACACTAGGATTCCTTATCGGCGGCATGCTAGTAGCGGCAATGGGCAGTAATCTGAAGATACCTAATGCGGTTTATCAGTTCATTGTATTCTTTCTTTTAATGAAAATCGGTCTTAAAGGGGGTATCGAGATCCGCGAGGCAGACATCGCTGCTATGGCCCTACCGGCACTGTTTGCCTTGGTATTGGGTGTCTCTATTGTCCTTATGGGTAGCTTGCTATTTTCCCGTCTACCCGGCATTAATCGGGAAGATGGCTTTGCCACAGCGGGTTTATTTGGTGCGGTCAGCGCATCCACCCTAGCAGCAGCCATGGTTATGCTTGAAGAAGAGTCCATCCACTTTGAAGCTTGGGTACCTGCGCTCTACCCTTTTATGGACATTCCAGCTTTAATACTAGCCATTGTTCTGGCCAACATTCATCGCCAAAAACAAGATGACCAAGCTATCAACAAAGTGGATGTTGGCAGCATTATTAAAGAGAGTTTACAGGGCTCTGCACTGTCGGCATTGCTTCTTGGTTTGGCGCTGGGTTTGTTGGCCAAACCAGAGCCTGTGTTAGCTAGCTTCTATGATCCTTTGTTTCGAGGATTTCTTTCCATACTCATGTTAGTCATGGGCATGGAGGCGTACGCACGCTTAAACGAGCTAAGAAAAGTAGCTCATTGGTACGCTGCATACGCGTTTATCGCACCGATTGTCCACGGTTTAATGGCATTTGGTTTAGGTTATATTGCTCACCTTTGGGTTGGTTTCAGCCCAGGCGGGGTGATCCTATTTGCGGTGATTGCGGCGTCAAATTCAGACATATCGGGTCCGCCCACTTTGCGTGCGGGAATCCCCTCGGCAAATCCATCATCGTATATTGGTGCTTCCACCAGTGTCGGAACACCTGTAGCAATTGCCATCTGTATTCCATTATTCATCGCCTTAGGCGAACGTGTTTTTCCAATCTAAAAGGAGCGTCTCATGACCTTACACCCAGTAATTAAAGTAGTCATCATTACTGAAAAACTAATAGTCAAAGGCGTTTGTGACATTATCGATCACGAGGGGGCTTCCGGTTATACCCTTATGGCTGCAGGGGGAAAAGGCAGACACGGCATTCGCAATATTTCAGACCAAGCGGCTGTTATCGATGATTTTTCAGACATTCGTATTGAAGTAATAATGCAAGATAGAAGCAGAGCTGAGACGCTGATGAGGACTATCGCCAAAAAATATTTTACCGACCACGCCGGGATTACTTATTTGGACACCGTTGAGGTTCTGAGATTAGACAAATTCTAAGCACCCGCCTAAATTAGGGACGCTATAGAACTTGCTGCGCAGCTAGCTGTAACAATGACCGCTAACCCAAGCACTAACTAATGACAAAACCAGAGTCAAAACGCAATGCAAAATGCAACGCAAAAGGCTAAAAACACGCCCTTACACCCAGTGGCATTAAAACTGGGGTTTTCAGCCTCGACGTTGCTTCGGTTCCCACTCCGCTAATGCGAGTTTTAAGTCTTCAAGATTTATCGGCTTAGGCAATACAACATCGGCTCCAGCCTCTAACAGCCGATCGCGCTCGTCTCCGATTGTTGCGGCAGTGACAGCGACTATGGGTCCTGCATACCCAGACCTCCGTAGTTGCGCAGACAACTCGTAACCGTCCATCTCTGGCATCATCGCGTCGGTGATAACTATATCTGGGCGCAGCTGGGAAAACGCTGACATCGCAAGCACCCCATTTGTAGCCAGGGTGACCTCTGCTCCTGCTTTAGACAAAATACCTTTCGTTAAGACCTGAAGGGTGAGTTGATCTTCTGCAAAAAGCACCGCCTTATCCTGTAGGGTTTTAGCAAGCTGCTCTTCCCTATAGTTTGATCTCTTCGAACTAACTTGCTCGCTGGCAGGCAACAGTGTCGCCGTCAGCTCGAAGCCTGCTCCCCCTTTCTCGCTGCTGAAATAGACCACCTCACCGCTCAATGAATCGGCCAACTGCTTGATGATGTAA
>JABXHP010000341.1 GCA_013373575.1 Oceanospirillaceae bacterium
GACATCACCCCGCTTCCCCTCTGGGTCGTTTACTCTGGTAAAGGAGTGGCTACAGCAGGTTTGCAGCACGTATTCGTTAATGTGACCAAGTAGAGCCCAGCTCGAATGACCAGGATTCTCACTCGTCTCAAAGCCGATCTCCAATTTAGATTCAGACGGATACTGGGCAAGGTAAGTGCCCATAAGATAGATTCCCACGACTGCCATTAGTAAAAGTATCAATAGCCAAGCGGTAACCTGCAGTAAGCTTGATCGGATTTTTCTCTGAAATTCCATTCTCAGTTTCCTGATTTAACCCAAAGGGCTGAGGTTAAGACAATTATTTAGAGACATGTCTAGCAGCATCTGTGCCAAAATCTCGCAGTTATCCGCGTTCTTTTGTGATTGTTGGTTGAGTTTAACCAGTAGATAGATTGAAGTGATGTTCTTGTGTCGGTTGCTGTTAACCTTTTAGGATTCGTTGGTGTGGTATTTTTCCTTTTCGTTAATTGTTGGCATGTAGCTAGTTCTATCCAAACATGCGTTTTGATGCCTCCTAACCGGTCTTTTTATTCTTAAAGAGCGGCTATGAAAGGAGCATTGCAGGCGCTAGACAGTTTACTTGGTTAAACTCTGTGCTGGGTCCCGTAAAAGAGCTCAGCCTCACTGCGCTGCCAAAAGGGTTTGATACCCATGCGTCGGCACGCCAGTGTGGAGACGCCGTTTCGCAGTGACCAGCGCATCGTGGGTGCTAGGGCCCTTAGGCCTGCTCTAGCAATGCTTCGCTGCGCAAGGCCCAGAGGTTTTGGATTCATTTCGATAGCCCAATCAGGAAGCAGATCGAAACCTGCGTGAGTCATAGTTCTGCCAATTGGCTTGGTTAGGGTGTTGGGTGTTGGTGCGTTAAATAGTGCTCGCATCACCTCTGCGGTGCGCGTGTCGAAAATCAGATCGCTGCGCTTGCTTTGCAGATATACCTCAATCTCTTCAGCCGATTCTGGAACCTTCTCGGCACCAAGTTTGTAGGCTACCAGTGCGACCTCTTTGAAATATCTGTTTTGGTAATCCAACGCTAAATTTGGATTCTTGTAACGCAGGTAGCCTTGCATAAAGCTGTAGACCTCGCAGACATGCACCCAAGTCAGCAGTTCGGGGTCCTCCGCCCTGTAGGGACGTCCGTCCGCTGCGATCCCTTCGACTCGTTTGTGAATTTGCTTAACCCGTTCAATGAGTCGTTGCGCTTCATCTTTCGGCGCAAAGGTGGTTGCGGCCACGAATTGACTGGTGCGTCTGAGTCGACCAAGCATATCCTCGCGAAAATTAGAGTGATCCCAAACACCGGCGAGTGCTAGGGGGTGTAGCATCTGTAGCATTAGCGCACTGATGCCGCCGCATAGCATGGCTGGGAAATCACTGTGGATACGCCAGCAGACTGCATCGGGGCCGAAAAGGCCCGGGTCTCCCTGGGGTTCGTTGTAGTTAACCGTATTAAGCGAGAGGCCTGTGAGTTGCAGAATTTGGCGTTCAATTTTATGGCGTAGGGGCACGGAGATCTTTGTCTTGTTCCTGTTGATTAACCTGATTAAGGTACTCGCTATGTCAGTAAAAGTTAATAGCGTTGAGGTGCACCTCGAATGAAACAGACTATGTCACCGACACAGTTGGACCAGCAGGATCCGTTACGGGATCTACGTGATCAGTTTGATCTGCCAGCAGGCGTTATTTATCTCAATGGAAATTCGTTAGGGCCTCTGCCTAAGGCTACAAAAGAGCGTATGCGTCTGGCGGTGGAGAAGGAGTGGGGTGAGGGTCTTATTCGTAGCTGGAACAGCGCCGATTGGGTGAATCTGCCGCAGCGATTGGGCGCTATGATCGCACCACTTATTGGTGCTCAGGCCGATGAGGTGATTGTTGCTGACTCGACATCGGTCAATCTTTTTAAGCTGATCCATGCCGGGCTTAAGCTGAATCCTGGACGCAACAAGCTTGTCACTGAGTTGGGCAATTTTCCGACTGACCTCTATGTACTTCAGGGAGTTGCTCGAGATAACGACGTTGAGCTCTGTGCACTCGAGCGCGACTCTGTGATTGACGCGATAGACGAGCAGACAGCTTTAGTGGTGCTGACTCAGGTTCACTACAAGAGCGGAGAGATGTTTGATCTGGCCTCGGTGACTCGCAGAGCGCATGAGCGAGGTGCGCTAGTGCTCTGGGATTTAAGTCACAGTGTGGGTGCTGTGCCGGTGGACCTTAACGTGGCCGAGGCTGATCTTGCTGTCGGCTGTGGATATAAATATCTTAATGGAGGTCCGGGTGCGCCAAGTTTTCTCTACGTCGCACGGCACCACCAGCAACGTTTCGAGCAACCACTGACCGGTTGGTTCGGCCATGCCACCCCATTCGCAATGTCGGACGAATATGAGCCCGCAGCAGACCTGAGTCGCGCGCTGTGCGGCACACCCGCGGTGCTCGGGTGTATCGCCTTAGAGGAGGGTGTGAGGCTCTCTCAGCAAGCGCAGATGAGCCTAGTGAGGCAAAAATCAATCGCGCTAAGCGAGCTGTTTATTAAATTGGTGAAAGAGCGGATAGAGGGCTATGGTTTTGAGCTTGCGAGCCCAGTGGATGCGCAAAAGCGGGGTAGTCAAGTCAGTCTTCAACACCCTGAGGCCTACGCGGTAATGCAGGCGCTGATTGCGCAAGGTGTGATTGGTGATTTTAGA
>JABXHP010000018.1 GCA_013373575.1 Oceanospirillaceae bacterium
AAACTACCTGAGGCACGAGCGCGCTCACGCTGTTCCGCCATCGCTGCTTCAAAGCCATCCATGTCGATGGTCAGCTCTTGCTCACGCGCCACATCAGCGGTCAAATCAACTGGGAAACCATAGGTATCGTAAAGCTTGAAAACGGTTTCGCCCGGAATCACCTTGTCAGACAGTTGAGCAATCGCTTCGTTTAGCAAAGCCATACCCTTATCCAACGTACGTGCAAACTGCTCCTCTTCCTTAGCGATAACCCGCTCAACCTGCTCCTGCATCTTTGCAAGTTCCGGATAAGCTTCGCCCATTTCAGCAACCAGTGGTGCCACCAGCTTGTGGAAGAAGGCACCGGTTGCACCCAATTTATTACCGTGGCGAATCGCGCGACGCATGATACGGCGTAGAACATAGCCACGGCCTTCATTAGATGGCGTTACACCATCAACGATAAGGAATGAACAAGAACGAATATGGTCAGCGATTACTCGTAGTGATTTGCTCGAAAGATCCTCAACTCCAATCGTCTCCGCTGCTGCTTTCAGGAGATTCTGGAAAAGGTCGATTTCGTAGTTAGAGTGCACACCCTGCATAACAGCGGCAATTCGCTCCAAACCCATACCTGTGTCGATAGACGGACGTTCGAGCGGAGTCATCTCTCCGTCTGCAGAACGGTTGTACTGCATGAATACAACGTTCCAGATCTCAATATAGCGATCGCCATCTTCTTCAGGACTTCCTGGAGGGCCACCCCAAACTTCGGGACCGTGATCAAAGAAGATCTCAGTACAAGGGCCACAAGGACCTGTGTCACCCATCGCCCAGAAGTTATCTTCATCTAACTTTGAGAAGCGCTCAGGATCTACCCCGATCTCCTCTTTCCAGATCTTCTCTGCTTCGCTATCGCTGTGGTGAACAGTGACCCAGAGACGCTCTTGAGGAATTTCTAAGGTTTCGGTTAGGAAAGTCCAGGCAAAGCGGATTGCATCCTGTTTGAAATAGTCACCGAAACTAAAGTTGCCGAGCATCTCAAAAAAGGTGTGGTGACGTGCCGTGTAGCCGACGTTATCAAGGTCGTTATGTTTACCGCCCGCACGTACACAACGTTGCGAGGTAGTTGCGCGGCTGTAGTTGCGCTTGTCCGAACCAAGAAAAACATCTTTAAACTGCACCATGCCGGCGTTAGTAAACAGCAGCGTGGCGTCATTGCCAGGAATCAATGGACTAGAGGCAATAATCTCATGCCCCTGAGACTTGAAGTATTCGAGGAAGGCGCTGCGTATTTCAGCACTACTCATCTGTTTCATGGCGTAATCCGTGTTCCTGCTAATGAGACAATTAGAAAATGGCGCAACAGTATACACCTGTATGCTTTTTGTTCGAATACTTCAAGATAGAAAGTTCAGAGGAGAGTACTCACGACAGTGGTGCTTGGGCCACAAAGTGTGTGTTTGGGGGATTTATATTTAGGTAAAGTGCTTTACCTTGGATGAACGACTTTCATCTGACGAAGCAACTTTCCTGTAGCTGAGCGTTGTCGTTTAAATAAGCTACTCTCCTCTGGCAAAGAGAGTTATAAGCCGCTACCTTAGACCGCGCTTCGTTTAATACGCTTAGCCATTAGGTGTGCCTTGAAGAGGAGGCACACTAATCGTCAGGGTTTTCAGCCTGATATCGAAAGGCGTAGCTAATTTCATCGTAACTAAACCCTCTCCCCACCATGTGTCGGGTTCGTTTAGCTCGCTCTTTTTGATCTGCCGCTAACTGCGTGCCATATCGACGACGCAGGCACTCTAGGGCTTGCTTGTAGGGATCAACTTCGGCCGCATCGATTGTTTGTTGTATCAGATCGCTCGAGACACCCTTATTGCGCAGTTCAAATTCGATTTTTCGACGACCTTGCCCCTGCTCGAGTCGCTGTCGCACCTGAGCTTCAACAAAGCGCTGATCACTCTGATACCCCAGTTCAGCAAACTGATTTAACAGAGGATCAATAAACTCAGCGGCGCAACCACGCTGCTTAAGCTTCTGCTCTAGTTGAGCCCGAGAGTAGTCCTTGCGCGCGAGAAGGTCTAGCAGATAGCTGCGCGCATGCTCCTCGGTCTCTAGCGGCTTTGCATTGGCTCTCATAACGAATAATTGATACTAAAAAGGGCTCTAACGAGCCCTTGGAAAAGATTGATTAGAAGTCGAGCTCAGCATTGGACTCTTTAGAATCCTTACCACCGTTCTCTTTAACTGGAACCGAGAGTAGTTGCTTACGAATCTCGGTTTCGATCTCGTTAGCAATTTCAGGATTCTCCTCAAGGAATCTAGCAGCATTGGCCTTACCCTGACCGATCTTATCACCCTTGTAGGAGTACCAAGCGCCAGCCTTCTCGACAAGCTTCTGTTGCACGCCCAAATCGATAACTTCACCCATGTGGTAGATACCAGATCCGTACATAATCTGGAACTCAGCCTGCTTGAACGGCGGCGCAACTTTGTTCTTCACAACTTTTACGCGTGTCTCGTTACCAACAATCTCATCACCCTGCTTCACAGCACCTGTGCGACGAATATCAAGACGCACGGAACAGTAAAACTTGAGCGCATTACCACCCGTTGTTGTCTCGGGGTTACCAAACATCACACCGATCTTCATACGAATCTGGTTAATGAATACCAACAGTGTGTTTGACTGTTTAACAGTACCCGTAAGCTTACGCAGCGCCTGAGACATAAGACGAGCCTGAAGACCGACATGAGAGTCACCCATATCACCCTCGATCTCCGCCTTTGGCGTCAACGCAGCAACTGAGTCCACGATAATTACGTCAACAGCGCCCGAGCGAGTCAGCATATCGGTAATTTCCAACGCCTGCTCACCCGTATCCGGCTGAGAAACGAGGAGGCTATCGACATCCACACCCAGCTTCTCCGCATAGATTGGGTCCAGGGCGTGCTCAGCATCAACAAAGGCACAGGTCTTGCCTTGGCGTTGCGCTTGCGCAATCACCTGCAGCGTGAGCGTTGTTTTACCTGAAGATTCAGGACCGTAGATCTCAACAATTCGACCGTAAGGCAGGCCACCTATACCCAGAGCAACATCCAGTCCAAGCGATCCAGTCGATACAGCGGGTATCGCCTCACGGGGCTGCTCCCCCATACGCATAACCGCGCCTTTACCGAATTGACGCTCAATTTGCGAGAGCGCGGCATCTAGGGCTTTCTGTCTGTTCTGATCCATAACGGGCCTCACTGAAAAGTACTGTATTAATAACCAGTATTAAAACAGATAATAGAAAGAATGCAAGCTAGGCGTGCAGATTATTATGATTTCGCCGCAAGTAGACCTGAAAGCGCTGCTTCCACCGCTTGCAGACGTACCTGGGACCGATTGCCCGGGAATTGAAATCTTTGCGCCCAGCAGTTTTCCGGCGTACACCAACCAATCCAAACAGTACCAACCGGCTTTTCAGGAGTTCCACCACCTGGACCGGCCACCCCGCTTATCGAGACTGAACAGTTGGCATTTGACGCATTGCAGGCACCAAGAGCCATCTCCAGAACTACCGCTTCACTTACGGCACCATGGGCTTCGAGTGTTTGACTCTTTACCCCCAGCATCTTCTGCTTGGCAGAGTTTGAGTAGGTGACGAACCCAGCATCAAACCATGCAGAACTACCAGCAATAGAGGTAACAACCTGTGATACCCAACCACCGGTGCAGGATTCTGCCGTTGCCAAAACCCAGCATCTCTCCAGCAAAACCTCACCAAGTCGATTCGCTAATCCTTCCAATTGTGCCCTCCAATCCGAGCCTATTTCGCGTAGAATTGGCGAGATTAAAACCCAAGCAATCCTTTGCAATCAATCAGCGAAATTAAATAAGACACACAATGACGGCCGATACCAAGAATCTTTCACAGCATACGCCAATGATGCAGCAGTATTTGCGCATTAAGGCGCAGCATCCCCAAGAGTTCGTCTTCTACCGTATGGGCGATTTCTACGAACTCTTCTTCGATGATGCCAAGCGCGCTGCTCAGATTCTCGACATATCACTGACCGCACGCGGTAAATCTGCAGGCGAGCCCATTCCGATGGCCGGAATCCCCTATCACTCTGCTGATAACTATATTGCCAAGATCGTACGCAGTGGCGAGTCCGTTGCAATCTGCGAACAGATCGGTGACCCCGCCACAAGCAAAGGTCCTGTTGAACGTCAGGTTGTTCGAGTTATTACACCTGGCACACTGACCGACGAAGCGCTTTTAGACGAGCGCAGAGATAACCTCCTAGCAGCCATATACAGCAGCGCTGGGCGCTACGGCTTGGGCGTTCTCGACATCAGCGCTGGACGCTTTGTAGTGTCCGAGATAGAGTCTGAAACAGCTTTAGTTGCCGAACTTGAGCGCACCAAACCTGCCGAACTACTACTCCCCGATGAACTTGCGAGTGCGCCATGGGTATCCAATCTTAAACGCACCGGCATTCGCCGTCAGCCCCCTTGGGCGTTCGAGCCTGAAACCAGTGTGCGCTTACTTAATGAGCAATTTAAGACACGCGACCTAAGCGGCTTCGGTTGCGAGAATATGCCGCTCGCTATCGCTGCGGCGGGGTGTCTGATGCAATATGCCAAGGATACTCAACGCGGGTCACTGCCTCACATCACGCGCATGAGCGTTGAGAAAGAGAGTGAAGCTGTACATATCGATGCCTCAACACGTCGCAATCTAGAACTAGACTTCAATCTCAGCGGCGGCACAGACCATACGCTGATCTCTGTGCTTGATCGCACACAAACCCCTATGGCTGGACGGCTATTGCGCCGCTGGATTCACCAGCCACTGCGCGCAGTTAAAGAGCTTCACGAGCGTCAGGGAGCAATTGCGTGGCTGCAGCAAGACTACCGCTTCGAGGGGCTACAACCCAATTTGAAATTGATTGGGGATATGGAACGCATTCTATCGCGCGTCGCATTGCGCTCCGCTCGTCCACGCGATCTTGAACGACTCAAGCACGCGCTGGCCCAACTTCCGCTGATTCAGAGCTGCCTCAGCGCAACTGAATCACTGCGCGTATCTCAGTTAGCAGCGGATATCGACCAATTCCCAGAGCTTGCAGATCTTCTCGAGAGCGCAATCATAGATGGACCTCCGGTCGTAATCCGTGACGGAGGCGTTATCGCCGAAGGCTATGATGCCGAATTAGATGAACTGCGAAACCTTAGTGAGAATGCAGGAAACTACCTGCTCGAGTTGGAGCAGCGCGAACGAGCTCGCACCGGCATAAGCACCCTGAAAGTCGGCTATAACCGGGTGCACGGATACTTCATCGAAGTTACCAAGGCGCAGGCAGTTGATATGCCTATCGACTACCAGCGCCGCCAAACGTTGAAGAATGCCGAGCGCTATATCACGCCAGAACTCAAGCAGTTTGAAGATAAAGCCCTAAGCGCTCGTAGTCGCGCGCTAGCGCGTGAGAAATCACTCTACGACGAACTGGTAGAGAAACTTGCAGATCAACTTATACCGCTGCAGAAGTGCTCAGAGGCGCTCGCCCAACTTGATGTACTGCAGAATCTAGCAGAACGTGCCCAGACCCTTGATTACGTCTGCCCAAACCTTATACAAGAGCCCGAGATTGAGATTCGAGGCGGTCGCCACCCTGTTGTAGAGCAGGTGATGGAATCCCCATTTGTTGCCAACGATGTAAGCCTAAACGCTGAGCGCAGAATGTTGGTGATAACGGGGCCTAACATGGGTGGTAAGTCGACCTTCATGCGCCAGATCGCGCTCATCACTCTGCTGGCTCAAATAGGTTCGTTTGTCCCTGCAAGCGAAGCGCGCATCGGACTGACTGATCAGATATTCACTCGTATGGGTAGTTCAGATGATCTCGCCGGCGGCCGCTCTACCTTTATGGTGGAGATGACGGAGACTGCTAACATTCTGCACAACGCAACACAGCACTCACTGGTACTCATGGATGAGGTTGGCAGGGGTACCAGCACATTTGACGGTCTGTCATTAGCCTGGGCAGCAGCCGAGCACCTAGCTCAAAAGAGCCTATCACTTACACTCTTTGCAACCCATTACTTCGAGCTTACGCAGCTGGCCGAGCAGATTACCAGCGTGGAGAATGTTCACCTCAGCGCTGTGGAGCACAATGACCATATTGTCTTTATGCATGAGGTGAAACAGGGCCCAGCCAGCCAGAGTTACGGTTTACAGGTAGCGCAACTGGCCGGCGTACCCCGAAATGTAATTCAGAGTGCTAAAGCGCGGTTACAGCAGCTTGAACAAGATTCAAGCGCCAGTCCGCATCGTCCAGCATCAAAAGAGCAGGTGCCGGTGGCACAGGCTGATCTTTTTATTACGCCTGTACCGTCCGAGTCGGACAACCGCCTAGCACAAATCAATCCTGACGACCTTAGCCCTAGAGAAGCACTTGAACTACTTTATGAGCTGAAGCGTCTCAATCGGGATTAGGAGAGCAACATGACCTACTTGGTAACTGAGAACTGTATCCGCTGCAAATACACCGACTGCGTTGAAGTGTGCCCTGTAGACTGCTTTTATGAAGGACCCAACTTTCTCGTCATCCACCCTGACGAGTGCATAGACTGCGGGCTGTGCGAGCCCGAATGTCCAGTTGACGCGATACTGCACGAGGATGATCTAACGCCCGAACAGGATAAGTTCTACGCACTCAATCAAGAGCTTGCCGAACTCTGGCCCAATATCAACGAGAGCAAGCCCGCACTGGATGATGCCGACCAATGGCGAGGAGTGACAGACAAACTTCAGTACTTAGAGCGCTAGGCATACAGACCTGCTCGGTGCGCTGGAACTCGACTGTAAGCCTGAGACTGCACAGCGTTATTCGTAAACACCTCAGGTGGAAACAGAAACGCCAGGATTCATACCTGGCGTTTTGCGTTTAACTACAGTTCTAATCAGCAGAGCTAGAGGCTAAAAAGATCCTGAGCATTAAGCCCGTTCTCTTCGAGTATCTCGCGCAAACGCTTCAGCGCCTCCACCTGAATCTGGCGCACACGCTCACGCGTCAAACCAATCTCTCTACCAACCTCTTCCAGCGTAGCCATCTCGTGTCC
>JABXHP010000002.1 GCA_013373575.1 Oceanospirillaceae bacterium
ATCTCGCCAATTAATATCCAACAGGCCTTTGCGATGCAGGCGATGCTAGACCCGGACATCGACCTTGCCGTGCTCTTGGGTGCAGCAGGGTCGGGTAAAACACTAATCGCACTCGCTTGTGCACTGGAGATGGTGATTGAGGAGCAGCGCTACAATAAGATCATTGTGACGCGCTCTACTCCACCTGTCGCTGAGGATATCGGTTTCCTCCCCGGGACCGAAGAGGAGAAGATGACACCTTGGCTGAGTGCTATCAACGATAACCTCGAGGCGATGCACGAGGCCGATGAGCGCCCCCAGAGCAGTGTGAAATATGCGATTGAGAAGGCGAACATCCAGTTCAAATCACTCAACTTCATTCGCGGACGCAGCATCCAGAACGCTATCGTGCTGATTGATGAGTCGCAGAACCTCACACCACAGCAGCTCAAAACAATTCTGACCCGCTGTGGCAAGAACACCAAAATGGTCTGCCTTGGCAACCTAGCCCAGATCGACTCTAACTATCTGACTGCGACGACCTCGGGTCTTACTTACATTGTTGAACGCTTCCGCGATTTCCAAGGCGCTGCGAGCATTCACTTTGAAGGCATCTTCCGTTCAGCGCTGGCGGAGTACGCCGAAGAGCACCTCTAAGGAACAAGCGCCTGCACCCCCTGGGGGGTCAGGCGTTGACGATTATGACCCTTTGAATCTAGGGCCAACCAGTCAACCTCACGCACGTCGAACTCGAGTACTGCCAGTGCTGGCTCAAGCCGCTCAGCCGCGCCGGGTTGCACTATCTCACCGGGTGGTTGGGCGCCTAGGTAGTCCTGTGCGCTGCGGCTCTGTGCAATGCTCTGCCAGAGCGCCTCAACAATGGCCCGATCTTCGAGGATGTTGCCCCGCGCGCTGAAGCGCAGTTGCCAGCGTCGCTCGGCATCCCATAGTACTAGCTGCGTATCCGGGTTCGCCTGTATCTGTTCTACCTTGGGGCTACGCGAATCGGTGTATATCCGCAGCAACCAGGGTTCAACCTCGCGCAAAATCACTGAGCGCGCTTGAGGTAGCCCTGTCGAATCCACGCTAGCGAGCGTCATTACTCTGGCGCTGTGGCCGGGCTGGCTGGCAATTTGCGCCAAATAAACCCATATGTTTTCAGGGTTTAGGGTGGAAATAGGGTCCATAAATACTCTAACTTCGACTATACATTGGTCTGAGTGTAACAAGTTGTTGCAGCTACAACCTCAGTGATTACGCTGGTTATACGAATTCAGACTAGCTTCATAACAATTAATAATAATCAGCTAGCTTATACTGCATGGTGCAGCGCAATATAATGCCTTACCGGCAGCCCAGAGGAGCGACACCTCTTCTGCGCAAACCCGTGGCGTCTGTTGCGGATTTAAGAGCACCAAAAGTGCACCCTGAAATCCTTACCGGCGCATTTGTAAAACTGCAAAGGGTATACAAGGTATGAATGAACGTAAGGTAGATGTCTTACTGGTCGGCGCAGGCGCCATGAGCACAACGCTCGGTGTTATGCTGCAGGAGCTCGACCCAGATCTACAGATCGCCATGGTTGAACGTCTTGACCACGTAGCCTACGAGAGCACCGACGGCCTCAATAATGCGGGTACGGGCCACGCGGCATACTGCGAGCTTAACTACACGCCAAAACAGCCAGACGGTAGCATCAATTGCAGCAAAGCCTATGCGATTAATGCCTCGTTCGAACTCAGCTTGCAGTTCTGGTCATACCTCGTAAATAAAGGCGCTCTGCCCTACCCCAGCAAATTTATAAACCCGACTCCGCACTGCTCATTCGTCTGGGGTCAGGAAAATGTCGATTTCCTCCGCGCTCGCCACGCTGCCCTCTCTGCTCACCACCAGTTCGCGGATATGGAGTACAGCGAAGATCCTGCGGTAATCCAACAGTGGATGCCGCTGATCATTCATAACCGCCCTGAGGGAGAACCCATTGCTGCGACTCGAGTACGCTATGGGTCTGACGTAAACTTTGGCGAGCTCGCGCGCTACCTCGTTAACTATTTGGAACTGAAACAGAATTTTGAGCTGATGTTGGGTCGCTATGTGACAGACCTGACACAAAACAGTGACAAGAGCTGGA
This sequence comes from Oceanospirillaceae bacterium, assembly GCA_013373575.1. Lineage (GTDB taxonomy): Bacteria > Pseudomonadota > Gammaproteobacteria > Pseudomonadales > Balneatricaceae > Marinobacterium_E. Next base: position 2,111 of record JABXHP010000002.1, read on the forward strand.
CGGTAAAACTCAAACACAGCGCCAAACCAGACATTGAAACCGTGCATGCACGCTTCGTCTTCTTGGGCGCCGGCGGTGGTGCGCTACCACTGCTGCAGAAATCGGGTATCCCTGAAGGCAATGGTTATGGCGGCTTCCCGGTGAGTGGCCAGTGGTTGATCTGTAAAAACGAAAAGATCATCCAGCAGCACGCGGCTAAGGTGTACGGCATGGCGCCCATCGGTGCACCACCGATGTCAGTTCCTCACTTAGATACGCGTGTAATTAACGGTAAAAAAGCACTGCTCTTTGGACCCTTCGCCGGCTTCACCACGAAGTTCCTCAAGAAGGGCTCGATGATGGACCTACCCATGTCCATCAGTGCTGATAACTTTCTGCCGATGATGTCGGTTGCCAAAAACAACTTCGACCTCACCAAATACCTAGTCTCTGAAGTGATGCAGACTCACTCATCACGCGTCGAGGCACTGCGCAGCTTCTTCCCCGATGCCAAGGAGGAGGACTGGGAGCTGTCGTTTGCCGGTCAGCGTGTTCAGATCATAAAACCGGGTACAGATACCAAGGGTAAGCTGGAGTTTGGTACAGAGGTTATCGCATCTAAAGATGGTTCTCTCGCTGCGCTATTGGGCGCATCACCCGGTGCATCTACCGCTGCGAGCACGATGGTGTCAATTATCGAGCGCTGTTTTGCTGAGCGTATCGACCAGGGCTGGGCGGACCGACTCAAGCAGATGATCCCATCCTACGGAGAGTCGCTAACTGAAAATCCTGAGCTGCTGTACAAAGTGCGCGAGCAGTCTTTAGCAACACTGCGACTAGACCCGCAATAACCCCCCTACCCGCGTTGGCTTTTGAGCTGGTCACGTCTAAAATTAAG
>JABXHP010000098.1 GCA_013373575.1 Oceanospirillaceae bacterium
GCTAGAGTGTGGCTCGATACACAGCCATCTGGAATAGGTGGCAAGTCTCCGGCAAGGCTAGCTGCGGTACCGTTAATGACAATGTCATAAGCAGGTTCAGGCACATCTTCAAAACGACTAACCGAGATCCGCTCATCAGCGAACAGATCTTTCAGAGCCTCTGCCTTGGACACCGTGCGGTTAGCTAGTACTAACTCACACACGCCTTCATCAAGTAGAGGCTTAATGACACCGCGCACGGCACCGCCGGCACCAAGGAGTAGAATACGTGCTCCACTAAGCTCGCGTCCTAAATTTTGCTTTAGGTCCGCAACCAAGCCCGAGCCATCGGTATTGTCGCCGCAAATCTCTCCTGCTTCGTTCATGAACAGGGTATTTACAGCACCAGCGAGCTCAGCCGCTTGGGAACGATTCTGAGCCAACGCCCAGGCCCTCTCCTTGTGAGGCACGGTAACGTTTGAGCCTTTAATCTCGCCAGAGGTGAGCAACTGCTGCATTGTTGGCGTGAACTCATCCGCCTCGAGCTGCAACGCGCGGTAGTGCAGATCCTGCTGACACTGCTGCGCAAACTCCGTGTGAATGCGCGGTGAGAGACTGTGACCAACGGGGTTGCCCGTGACCTGGTATAAATCTGTCATCCAGCTTCTCCCAGCCAGTCGCGTGACTGTAGGAAGTACTCAGTAAGCTGCGCCTCAGGCGAGCCAGGCTCTGGAGCCCAGTTGTAATCCCAGCGCACCTCTGGTGGCAGTGACATCAATATCGACTCAGTGCGCCCGCCGGTCTGCAGCCCAAACAATGTGCCGCGGTCGAACACCAGATTGAATTCTACATAACGTCCGCGGCGGTGCAGCTGGAAATCGCGCTCTTTCTCACCGTACGCATCGTTTTTACGACGCTGTACGATGGGCAGGTAAGCATCAATATAGGCATCACCAATAGCGCGCATCAGCGCAAAACTCTGCTCGAAGCCCAGTTCATTAAGGTCATCGAAGAAGAGCCCCCCTATACCTCGGGGCTCGCCACGATGCTTCAGGAAAAAGTAGTCGTCGCACCACTTCTTATAGCGCGGGTAGACATCCTCACCAAAGGGGTCGCAAGCCGCTTTAGCGACCTGGTGCCAGTGGATGCAGTCCTCTACGTTACCGTAATAAGGTGTCAGGTCAAAACCACCACCAAACCACCAAACCGGCTCCTCACCTGGCTTCTCAGCAATAAAGAAGCGCACGTTTGCGTGTGAAGTGGGGATTTTCGGGTTCTGCGGGTGCATAACCAAGGAGACGCCCATCGCTTCGAAGTCGCGTCCTTTCAGTTCCGGACGGTGCGCAGTAGCTGATGCGGGCATCTGATTGCCGTGGACATGAGAGAAGTTTACCCCGCCTTTTTCGAATATGGCGCCATTTTTAATCACTCGGCTACGACCACCGCCACCTTCCGGGCGATCCCAAGAGTCTTCAGCGAAGTCTGCACCACCATCTTCGACCGCTAAGGCTTGGCAGATACGATCCTGTAGGTCGAGCAGGTAGGCTTTTACCTCGGTTACACTGGGTTTACTCATTAAATCCTCTCAGAATATCCTTAGCTTCGTAGCGTATTTTGCGTAATGGCGTCTCTAATAACCGATGGAGAGGTGCGTCCACCCAAGTCACCTGCCAATACAAAATCTAACCTTGAGCCGAAGTAAGCATTCACTTTCGTTTTTGTTAGTGCTGGCTCACATGCAGCCGGGTTCGCAGAAGTTGATACAAGCAACCCACCAAGACGTTCACACAGAGCGACCACAAGTGGGTGATCACTAACACGCACCGCTACTGAGCTATGTTTGCCCTTTATCCACTCGGGTATTCGGTTACCCTTATCGGGTATGAGCCAGGTGTTAGGTCCAGGCCAAGAGTTCTCAACTCTACTACGTTGCTCGGCGGTTAAATTTGAGAGCAAATGTTCGACCTGACTAACATTGGCTGTAACCAGAATTAACCCCTTTTCTACCGGCCTCTTCTTTAGCTCTAAAAGCCGAGTTACCGCAGCTTCATTAAAAGGGTCACAACCGAGACCCCAAACGGCCTCCGTTGGGTATGCAATCACAGCCCCCTGCTGTATATAGTCTACTGCACGTCTAATTTGCCAAGTATTCACCATAAGTTACACCGCAAATCCTTCAATTGTTCCTGAAATAGCGCCCAGAGCGACGAACTATCACCCCTCCCAGCTCCAACTGAGCGAGTTCAATCTGTAGTTGGCGCACCGACAGACCTGATACGTCAAGCAACTCCTCAAGGGTCATATCGCTAGCGCCTAGAAAACGCAGCAGCGGTGAGTCACCGAGCCCCGGCGCGAGATCAGGTTGCACTTTCACAGGGCAAAACTCGCGCAACTCCCTATGAAGGGCGCTAAGTATATCCTCTGGACTCTCAACAAGCACCGCTCCCTGCTTAATCAGTTGGTGACAGCCGCGCGCTTCGGGGTTACTCAGCGCACCCGGAATCGCAAATACCTCCCGACCCTGACTAGCGGCGAGATTGGCTGTAACTAGGGAACCGCTTTTAAGACCTGCCTCGACCACAAGTGTACCAAGGGTCAACCCCGATATCAGACGATTGCGTTCGGGAAAGCGCCAGGGTTCCAATTTGCAGCCCGGCGGGTTCTCAGTAATAAGGGCGCCACCCTGCTCTAGAATTTGCTCAGCGAGTTGCTGATTCGCGCGCGGGTAAACAGGACCAGGCCCATTCGCAAGCACCGCGAGGGTAGGACTGCCCCCCTCTAAAGCACCTTGGTGTGCTGCTGTATCTATCCCCTTTGCTAGCCCACTGACTATGCTAACTCCCCAATCTGAAAGGTGCTTTGCACAGCGATGTGCTACTTTTGCACCCAGCGGACTCGCTTTACGACTACCGACAATCGCGAGTTGTGGTCCACTAAGTACTGTTGACCTCCCTTTGACGAATAACACCACTGGTGGGTCTGGAATATCCAACAAACGCTCAGGGAATTCGGACATATCTGAAGTCAGAATGCTCCAACCTAAGAGTGCACAACGCTCATGCAGCGCCTGTGCGCGCTCGTACAACTCACCTTTAGTAGGCAGCTCGATACCGCGCTTATCACAGTGGTACTGCAGCTGCGCTAGAGTTTCAACGTCGTTAAATAGACCTGTAACTGAACCTGATCGTTCCAATAACTTATGTTGTTGGCGGCGAGAGATAGGTAGCTGCGTAAGTTGCAGCCAAGAGAGGAGTTCAGACATAGGCCATCCTTGGAGTCCAAGCGTCCCATCCGTGAGACGCTAGCGGTTTAGTTTTGACGTATTATCAGGGTAGACGCAACTCGTCCCCGACTGTCATTACATCGGTAGCGCGCATCACCAGCGCATAGCTGACTTTATCGAAAGCTTTAAAGATCATAATCTCACCCGCACGCTCAGACGGCAGACGCACTGTTTCACCGTTAATCGGATCACGCACATCCTCCCCTTTGCTGTAGACAGCGTAAACATGCCCCGCTTCCAAACCTTCACGCATACCCGCATTGATTGTCACAGCATCAAACTGACCGATATTCGCAACACCCCCAATAACACTGAGGATCACGGCATCTTCAAGATCAGGTCCCGGACGCGGTGTAAAGATTGACTCAATCGCCTCTTCCGAGCGCGGCAGTACCCGATCGCGCAGACGCACCTCTTCAACAGAGTCGGTAAGATCCAGCGTGAGGACATCGGCGTCACGTGCAGCCACCAAGGTATCAGCAACCTTGAATAACTCGTAACCGAGCAGCTCGTTGTCGAAGGGGTCACGATACTCTTTGGCAGGGCGGTAGATGCTCTGCTGACGCAGATCACTCACCAACTCACCACGGGCATAAACTCGATCGCCCGCACCTGCAATGATGCGCTGGTTCTTACCACCGAGGACGTATGGAGCGCGCTCTAGTAGATCTTCATCAACAACGCGGTTGTCATTGAGGAAGGCTGCGATGTCGCGCAGAGAGATGGTTGGAATCGCATCTTCAAGCGGCGTTACTTTGGCCTGTGGACCAGTGTCGCGCTTAAGCCCAAGACAGGGCTTTCCGTCGCACCAGTAGAGGTAGATGATATCGCCTGGGTAGATAAGATGCGGGTTATAGATCTGGTTATTCATATCCCAGACCTCTGGCCAGAGCCAAGGGCTCTGCAGGAACCGAGCCGAAATATCCCAAAGTGTATCGCCTTTAACAACGACATACTCTTTAGGGTGATCGTCACGCAACTGAATAACATCGCCTTCGGTCTTCATGTGACTGCCAGCGTAAGCGGGCGCGCCAAAACAGAGCACAACTGCCAACAGAGAGCTAAGCAGGTATCGCATAGTAAGTCCTTTCTTTCCGGGCGCGTATATCGACCCCAGCCTCATGCTAGGCGTACACACATTGCAATGCTTTATGAGTATAATAGTCCAAATTTTCAGATTGTATGTGCAACCGTTAAAGGTTGTTGCAGAAAGAGACGAGTAATTATGGCACTACTAAAAATCTTGGAATTTCCCGACCCACGCCTGCGTACCATCGCCGAACCGGTTGAGACAGTAGACGACGAGATTAAAACGCTGATCGACGACATGTTCGAGACGATGTACGACGCACCGGGTATTGGTTTGGCTGCTACACAGGTCAACGTTCACAAACGTATTGTCGTTATCGATATCTCAGAAGACAAATCTGAGCCGCTAGTTCTCATCAACCCCGAGTTCGAGGTTTTGACTGAAGAGCACGAGCAGATGCAAGAGGGTTGCCTCTCAGTACCGGGATTCTACGAGAACGTTGATCGCCCCAACCGCATTCGCCTAAAGGCACTGAACCGTGATGGCGAACCCTATGAACTGGTCGCTGAGGAGCTACTAGCGGTCTGTATTCAGCACGAGCTAGACCACCTCAACGGCAAACTCTTCGTGGATCATATCTCGCGTCTAAAACGCGATCGTATCCGCACTAAACTAGAGAAAAAACATAAGCTTGAGGCAGCTCAAGCCTAAGCTAGATAGCCCTATAAACAGGTTTGCCATGCAAGCCTGTTTTTGTTTCTGGAGCCCTCTTCGATGTCCAAACCCCGCATCATATTCGCCGGCACACCTGAGTTTGCTGCTGCGCATCTGGCAGCACTTTTAGCGGCCGAAATTCCGGTATCAGCTGTCTACACGCAACCTGACAGACCGGCGGGGCGCGGACGAAAACTGCAGCCCAGCCCGGTTAAACAGTTGGCTCTCGAACACAATATTCCGGTCTACCAGCCGACTAGCCTACGTGATGAGACAGCTCAGGCCGAGCTTCAAAGCCTAAGTGCAGATCTTATGATTGTTGTCGCTTACGGGCTGATTCTGCCGCAAATGGTGCTGGATATGCCGCGCCTTGGGTGCGTTAACGTGCACGCCTCAATACTACCGCGCTGGCGCGGTGCAGCCCCCATACACCGGGCACTGTTGGCTGGTGATGCGCAGACGGGTGTTACTCTAATGCAGATGGAGGCCGGGCTCGATACTGGCCCCATGCTAGCGAAAGTAACCACCGCAATCAGTCCAACCGAGACAAGTGGCGAGCTGCACGACCGACTAGCTGAGATCGGTAGCGCCATGCTGGTACAGCAGTTACCTGCGCTTCTCAAAGGCGAGCTCGTGCCTGAGATTCAAGATGGGAGTTTGGCTAACTACGCTGAGAAGCTCGAGAAGCAGGAGGGTGCTATTGATTGGACGCTGAGCGCCGAAGAGATTGCCCGACAAGTACGCGGCCTGAATCCGTGGCCGGTTGCTTACACCACTCTTGATGGCAATACGGTACGAGTCTGGATGGCTGAAGCCACAGAAAATGCTAACAGCGCCAAGCCAGGAACTATTATTGATACTTCAAAACGAGGTGTTGAGGTCGCCTGCGGGACGGGTAGCCTGTGGATAAAAACGGTTCAATTACCGGGTAAAAAAGCCACTGAAGCAGCCGCCCTGCTAAACTCAAACACACACCCATTCCAGACAGGCACCCGCTTTGAGTGAGTCTCTAAACCTACGTGCAAGGGTTGCACGCGCATTACTCCCCCTGCTGCAGCAGCAAGGATCACTCTCGAGTGTGTTGCCCAACGCGCTGAGTCGAGCACCGGAGCGGGACCGCCCCCTAATGCAGCAGATCTGTTACGGCACAATGCGCTTCTGGTTTCGCTATGAAGCCCTCGCAAGTCTGATGCTGCGCAAGCCGTTCCACCCAGAGGAGCAGGACGTGCAGATTCTGCTCAACTCCGCCCTCTACCAACTGGATCAACTACAGGCTCCCGACCATGCAGTCATTAACGAAACCGTAGAGGCGTGTAAACAGATCGGTAAGCCCTGGGCGGGCAAACTCATTAACGCCATTCTGCGCCGCTTTCAGCGTGAAAAGAGCGAACTACTGCAACAAGCACAGTCGCTTGAAGGTTACCGATTCAACCACCCTGAGTGGATACTAGCCAAGCTCAAACATAACTGGCCGGAGTGTTGGCAGCAGATACTAGTAGCCAATGACCTACCGCCTCCCATGTGCTTGCGGGTCAACCTGCAACGAGTGGATCGTGACGGCTACCTCAGACTTTTAGCCGCAGCTGGCATTGAGGCAGTAGCGGGTCAACACTCCGCTGCAGCCATCTACCTGAACCAACCCATGGCTGTGGATAAGTTGCCTCAATTCAGCGCAGGTTGGGTCTCGGTGCAGGATGAAGCCGCGCAGTTGGCCGCTGAACTTATGAGCCCCGCGGCAGGAATGCGCCTACTTGACGCCTGTGCCGCTCCTGGCGGAAAGCTCTGCCATCTACTCGAGCACCAGCCACAAATCGACATTGAGGCGCTAGAACTCGAGCCTCGCCGTGCCGTGCGCATCCAAGAAAATCTGCAACGCTTAGGCCTCAACGCGCCCGTTAAAATTGGCGATGCCAGTGACCAAGAGTGGTGGAACAAGAGACCTTACGATCAGATACTCGTCGATGCTCCATGCAGCGCTACCGGAGTTATTCGCCGCAACCCCGACATCAAGCTACTACGCCGCAACGAGGATATACTCACGCTAGCAGCCCAGCAGTTGGCGATTTTAGGCAATCTATGGGGTATGCTTAAACCCGGTGGCACACTGGTCTATGCCACCTGCTCGATTTTCCCCCAAGAGAACGAGCGGATCATTGAGCGTTTTCTCAGACAACAGAGTGATGCGCGCTTGGTCCCAATAGAAGCAGATTGGGGTATAGCGAGAGAGTTTGGACGACAGCTGTTCCCCCAGCCAACTGGGCATGACGGCTTTTTCTATGCGCGCTTAGCGCGTATGCAGGAGGCGTAGATATCAGATGAATGTCATTATTCTTGGCGCAGGTCAGGTGGGTGGCTCGCTAGCCGAACACCTCGCTAATGAGTCCAATGACATCACTGTCGTAGACACTGATAGCTCACGTCTGCGCGAACTAGCAGATAGATTAGATATACGCACCATCGAAGGCCCAGCCTCTTTTCCCAGCTCGCTGGAGCGCGCCGGCGCGCGCGATGCAGACCTGTTGATTGCGGTTACCAACAGCGATGAGATCAACATGGTTGCCTGCCAGATTGCTACCACCCTGTTCAAAGTTCCTAAACGAATCGCCCGCGTTCGCGACCACGACTATCTCGTGAACGATCGCCAGCTCTTCACTGAAGGGGCGATACCAATTGATGTACTGATCAGCCCGGAAGAGCTGGTCACCCAACATGTTAAACGCATGATTGAACACCCGGGCGCGCTGCAGGTTCTCGATTTTGCTGATGGGCATGCTCAACTTGTGGCCGTTAAGGCCTACTACGGCGGACCGCTGGTAGGCCGCGAAATAGCACTCCTGCGCGCACATATGCCTAATGTTGATACGCGTGTAGCAGCGATATTCCGCCAAGATCGCCCAATCATTCCAACCGGTGAAACCGTTATCGAAGCGGATGATGAGGTCTTCTTCATTGCTGCTTCCAACGATATACGCGCCGTCATGGGCGAGCTGCGCCGTCTCGATAACCCTTACAAGCGCATCATCATTGCTGGTGGCGGTAATATCGGTGCTCGATTGGCAGAGTCGATTGAGAACCAATTCCAAGTAAAAATTATCGAGCGCAATCTTGGCCGCTGCCAACGGCTCGCGCGCGACCTGCATAACACTATCGTGCTTCACGGCAGCGCGTCTGACCGGGACCTGCTGATTGAGGAGAACATTGAAGATACCGACGTGTTCTGTGCCCTAACCAATGATGATGAAGCCAATATCATGGCCTCCATGCTGGCGAAACGCATGGGTGCGCGTAAGGTGATGACGCTCATCAACAACGCCGCCTATGTTGATTTGGTACAGGGTGGAGTTATCGATATTGCCATCTCGCCGCAGCAGACAACTATCGGTGCACTGCTGACACATGTACGTCGTGGTGATGTGGCTGCGGTACACTCGCTGCGGCGTGGTGCTGCAGAGGCAATAGAGGCAGTAGCGCATGGCGACCGCATGAGTTCCAAGGTGGTTGGCCGCATGATCGAGGAGATCAAACTGCCAGATGGAGCGACTATTGGTGCTCTCGTGCGTAATGATCAGGTGCTCATTGCACACGATGATGTCGTGATAGAGGACGGTGACCACGTAATCCTCTTCTTGGTCGACAACAAACGAATCGGCGAAGTTGAGAAACTCTTCTCCGTCGGCCTGCATTTCTTCTGAGGTCGCTATGCATTTTCGGGTGATTCTAAGAATTCTGGGCATACTGCTGATGATCTTCAGTATTACCCAAATTCCGCCCGCGCTGATCTCGCTATACTACGACGACGGCAACCTACACGCCTTCCTCGGCGGCTTCGCCATCACTCTACTGACCGGATTTTTCATCTGGCTTCCTGTAATGCGCGTGAAGCAGGAGTTACGCACCCGCGACGGATTCCTGATTACTGTTCTTTTTTGGAGCGTACTGAGCTTCTTTGGTGCCTTACCGCTCCATTTTGACCAAGCCCTTGCCCTCAGTTTTACAGATGCGATCTTTGAGTCAGTCTCTGGGCTTACCACGACCGGAGCCACAGTAATTACTGGGCTCGATGACTTACCACGGTCGCTACTCTACTACCGCCAGCAGCTTCAGTGGCTCGGTGGTATGGGGATCATCGTACTGGCAGTGGCTATCCTGCCTATGCTTGGGATCGGAGGTATGCAGCTCTACCGTGCAGAGACACCGGGACCGGTTAAAGATTCCAAGCTTACGCCGCGAATCACAGAGACCGCAAAGGCTCTGTGGAATATCTATCTAATTCTGACGGTCGCCTGTGCACTGGGTTACTGGGCGGCAGGCATGACGCTCTTTGATGCGGTCTGTCACAGCTTCGCTACTGTCGCTATCGGCGGCTTCTCGACTCACGACGCCAGTATCGGGTTCTTTGACAGCCCCCTGATTGAGTCGATCGCAATATTCTTTATGGTGCTCTCGGGCATCAATTTTGGTTTGCACTTCGCCGCCTTCCGCCAGCGCACACTAAGCCACTACTTGGCTGATCCAGAGTTAAAGTTTTACCTATTTATACTCTTATCGATCTCACTTATGACGCTGTTCGTCCTGGATTTTACCGACACCTATCCGCCCGTGGAATCGCTGCGTAAATCGGTCTTTATGGTGGTCTCTATCGCGACTACAACGGGCTTCGGGGTTGCCGATTTCGCCCACTGGCCAGCAATGCTCCCCTTTATGCTTTTCGTGGCAGCCTTCGCCGGCGGCTGTGCCGGTTCTACAGGGGGTGGCATGAAGGTTATCCGCATTTTGCTTATCCTCAAACAGGGCTACCGTGAGATTGTTAGGCTGATCCATCCCAATGCAATCATGCCGGTTAAGCTCGGGCGCAGACCGATCTCCAGTAAAGTACTTGAAGCCGTTTGGGGATTCTTCTCCGTCTATCTAATTGTCTTTGTAACCATGCTGATTGCACTGATGGCGACAGGGCTAGATCAGGTGACCGCCTGGTCTGCGGTGGGTGCCACACTAAACAACCTCGGTCCGGGTCTTGGCGATGTATCCGCCAACTACGGTACGATCAACGAACCCGCAAAATGGATCCTCGTACTTGCTATGCTAATGGGTCGTTTGGAGGTCTTCACACTTTTGGTGCTCCTAACTCCCGCTTTTTGGCGTCGATAGCCCCTAAACACAGATATCTACAGCACTTTTAGCGCAAATTTTATGTATACTATGGCGCTAATTTTTTGAGCACATTTTTGCATAGATTCTGACCTCCGAGGGGCACTCTCGTGAACGACATCACCAAACCCGATGTAAGCACCTTTCAGGGACTGATTCTTGCTCTGCAGCAGTACTGGGCAGACAAGGGTTGCGTCATTGTTCAACCGCTGGATATGAATGTTGGTGCTGGCACCTTCCACCCAGCGACCTTCTTGCGCGCCATCGGCCCCGAGAAGTGGAACTCGGCCTATGTTCAGCCTAGCCGCCGTCCTACTGACGGTCGCTACGGCGAAAACCCTAACCGCCTACAGCACTACTACCAGTTCCAGGTTGTGATGAAGCCGCACCCTGACAATTTCCAGGAGCTTTACCTCGGCTCGCTTGAGCACCTAGGTTTCGACCTTCTTACGCATGACGTGCGCTTTGTAGAGGATAACTGGGAGTCTCCTACACTCGGTGCTTGGGGACTTGGCTGGGAGATTTGGCTAAACGGTATGGAGGTGACTCAGTTCACCTACTTCCAGCAGGCTGGTGGCCTGGAGTGTTACCCAGTTACTGGTGAGATCACCTACGGTCTAGAGCGTCTGGCGATGTACATTCAGGAGGTCGACTCAGTTTACGACCTAGTTTGGAGCCGCAGCCCGGACGGCAGTGTCGTGACCTATGGCGACGTGTTCCACCAAAACGAAGTGGAGATGTCCACCTACAACTTCGAACAAGCTGATGTACCTAAGCTGTTCGAAAGCTTTGAGCACTACGAGCGTGAGTGCGAAAAGCTGCTGGCTGCGAAGCTGCCGCTTCCCGCCTATGAGATGGTTCTACAGGCATCTCATACGTTTAACCTGCTTGACGCTCGTCACGCCATCTCTGCAACCGAGCGCCAACGGTATATTCTGCGCGTCCGGACCTTGGCTCGTGGCGTTGCACAAGGCTACTTCGATTCACGCCGTGCAGCTGGTTTCCCACTTGCGGAAGCAAGCATTCGTGAGGAAGTTTTGGCATCGCTAGAGGGAGCAGAGTAATGAGCACACGTGATTTCCTATTTGAACTCGGTACAGAAGAGCTGCCACCAACGGCGCTTAAAACCCTCTCTACGGCTCTCGGTGAGTCTATAGAGACTCAGCTTAAAGCAGCCCAACTCGCATTCGAATCCGTTGAGCTATACGCGGCTCCCCGTCGCCTTGGCTTTCTAGTTAAGCAGCTAAGCGCGCAGCAACCAGACCGTGCGATTGAACGCACAGGCCCATCAGCAAAAGCACCAGAGAAAGCGGCCATGGGGTTCGCCGGTAGCTGCGGCGTCACTCTCGCTGAACTCAGCATAGAGACGACAGAGAAGGGTGAGTACTACGTATACCGTGGCACCGAGAAGGGTCGTGCAGCAGCTGAACTCCTACCCGAGATGCTACAGAGCGCTTTGCAAGCCTTACCCATCCCAAAACGCATGCGTTGGGCTGCTAGTCGCACCGAGTTTGTACGTCCGGTAAAATGGGTACTCGCACTCTTTGGTGACGAGGTGGTCGAGTGCACTCTGCTGGGCGTTAAATCGGGTCGCAAAACACGCGGCCACCGTTTCCACTATGACCATGAGATAGAGATCATCAACGCTGCTGAGTATTCGCCTGCACTGCGCAATACAGGCTACGTCGTTACCAGCTTCGCCGAACGTCGCGAGATGATACGCATCCAAGTACTGGAGCAAGCCGCCAAGATTGGGGGTAATGTCGAGTTTGATGAGGATCTTTTGGATGAGGTATGTGCCCTCAACGAGTGGCCAGTCGCACTGACTGGGCGCTTCGAAGAGCGTTTCCTTGAGGTGCCGGAACAGGCCCTCATACTCTCTATGAAAGAGAACCAGAAGTACTTCCACCTAGTTGATGATAACGGCAGCCTGTTGCCCTATTTCATCACCATAGCCAACATCGAATCGAAAGACCCACAACAAGTTATTGCCGGTAACGAAAAGGTCATCCGCCCTCGCCTGGCAGACGCAGCATTCTTCTTCGATACTGATAAGAAGCAGCCGCTTATCGCTCGTCTTGAGAAGCTGAAGAGCGTGGTATTCCAGAACCAGCTGGGTACCGTATACGACAAAGCCGCTCGCATCGAAGCGACTGCCAGCGCAATTGCTAAGCTTATTGGCGGCAACCCAGAGTATGCCGCTCGTGCTGCTCAGCTAGCTAAATGTGACCTCCTTTCGGATACTGTCTACGAGTTTACTGAACTGCAGGGACTCATTGGTTACCACCTAGCACGTCACGACGGTGAAGCCGATGAAGTTGCAGTAGCAATTAAGGAGCAGTACTTACCAAAATTCGCCGGTGACGAATTGCCGCAGACGAAGAGTGGTATCGCTGTTGCGCTGGCAGATCGACTCGATACTTTGGTGGGGCTATTTGCCATCAACCAACCACCTACAGGTTCAAAAGACCCATTCGCACTACGCCGCGCAGCACTGGGTGTACTGCGTATCTTGGTAGAACATGAGCTGCCTTTAGACCTTGCCGATCTGCTTGAGATCGCGACGAGCAACTACTCAGACTTACCCGCTCTTGATACAGCAGCATCGGATGTATTCGACTTCATGCTGGAGCGCTTCCGCTTCTGGTTCGAAGAGGAGTCTATCAGTGCAGAGGTTTACCTAGCAGTCCACGCCCTCAAGCCTCGCGTACCGTTGGACTTCGTTCGTCGTGCCCGCGCTGTCTCTGGCTTTGCTGCAGAAGAGGCGTCAGCGGCTCTCATCGCCGGAAATAAGCGTGTTAGCAACATCCTTAGCAAGCTTGAGGGTGACATCGACACTCAGGTGAATAATGCATTGCTACATGAGGCGGCTGAGAAGGCGCTCTACGAAGCGCTCTCCAGTCTCAGCAACAATGTTGCGACCCTAGTAGAGAACGCCGATTATCAGGGCGCTCTGAACGCCCTATCGCAACTACGTGAGCCGATTGACCGTTTCTTCGATGAGGTACGTGTAATGGCAGAGGACGAGGCGGTTAGAGCCAACCGTTTGGCTATTCTTGCGAATCTGCGTAGCCAGTTTATCCGTATTGCTGATATATCGGCACTCGCATAGTGTTGTTTTTGGAGTTTTGTTGCACTTCCAATCAAGGGCCGCTCATGCGGCCTTTATTGTTAGAGCGGCTCAATATTTACATCCGAATCTATACTTTGCTATAGGTCGAAACTCTCACAGAGGATATTGCATGCAAGACGCGACTCCACTCAAAATTATCATCGTTGAAGATGAAGCGCTTCTTCAACTGGAGTATGCCCAGGCCATTGGAGAAGCGTTCTCTGGCGCTCAAATTTTTCCACTTACAGATAGCCGAGCCTTAGCCGAAACACATCGCACCCAGGATGCCGATATCATTCTGACCGACCTAGTTATGGATAGCCAACATGAGGGTATTGCTGGCCTGAGCTCCATTAGAGAGTTCGATAAAGACGTTCCTATCATTGTTGTCTCAGGGCGCCCTGACTTCACGTCCCTTGCAGAGATGTTTGATGTCCAGAAGGTACTGCTCAAGCCTGTCGATGTGCGCACTATCATCCGCGTTATTAGCCGGGCGACTAATCGGCCTGCAGCTACAGAGATTGGGGGCTGTGAAACGCGCGGTTAACATTCTGCGCACGCTCCCACGACTAATCGACTTGAAGCTGGGTCTTAAGCGCCGTTGCAGCGGCAACATAACCCCCGTCACAGCCATCGACAAAGTGCACATGTGCAGCATCACTCAGCGATTCAACGTAACAGGTCATCTGACACGCCGCGCTCCTGTGCAAACCGAAGTTGAGCGTCCGCGCTGAATATTCACTCTCTAGGAAGCTCATAACCTTCTCTGCCTGCTCGGGCGTGCAATCAATCACTAGTCGTAGGGCTTCGTCGAGCTTGTGAAAGTCTGAGTGCATACTTAGATTCCTAAGATAGAGCTCAGCCCAATCGTAGCGTTTTGATAAGCCCCATTTAAACAGCGGTACCGATATAGCGATGGATAATAGGCGCCGGGCAAATGACCCACTTAATATCCGTGCATGCAGGCGCGCTTCACTACGAATCGCCTGGAACACTGATTGATAATTTGCCAAGGTGGTACTTATCGGGTTGAGGCTTGCCAGCTCGCCATTGGTTAACTCTCGCAGGAGCGCAAGGAAACGAATAAGAGGATCACCGTGCCCCTCTCTTGGCAAAATAAGAATGGATAAAATAGCACCATTTCGGGCAGGCTGCTCATGCCAGCGACAAGAGAGACTATTGAGACTTAACTGCTCAGCAAGCTTTTTACTTGGGGCGATATGACGTCCGGGTTCAGCACGTATGCGCCTATCAAACTCCGCTATCATGGTACCGCGAAACTGAGCTAACGCTCGCTCTCCAATCAGCCTCAACCGCCCCACTGACAAGCTCAAAGCCTGCGCACGTAGCTCACCCACATTGAACAGTGCAGCCCTCAAGTCTAGGTTGAAGTTCGCTTCAGATAGATGCACCAGCCCCGCCAACGACTCCTCCACGGCGCTTTTATGCTCAGGAGATACCAATACCATGGCTCCGTCACCATTAAATAGGTATGGCAACTCTTCATTTACTCGCTCCATTATCGCTGGAATCATCGCAGCACCAATAAGGTTAACATCCTTGTATCTTCCTGCTGCAATCGCCTTTGTAGAGCCGACCACATCGGTTACCGCCACAAACCAGTCATCCGGTACGGCGACGAACCGCCCCTCTAGGTCGATCTCATCAAGACTTTCCATGGCTACAGCAGCCTGGTAGAACGGCTCTTCAATCATTGGACTTCTTATCCTTGCAAACTTACAGCTGAGCTCTGCGATGCGAGCGGCGGCTAGCAAATAACTACTGTTCGACCCAGTGTTCCGCAGGCGTTACATTGAATGCATAGTCTCGCGACTAACTAATAGGTTCCATCCCTCGAGCTGCTTCACGTGAAACACGCTAGCCTCTAACAAGAAGAGAGCGAACGCAAGGCACCTTCTAGCAAGGTACCTTCTAGCAAGCCACTTCAAGCGGCAGTGACCGTAGCGCGATAGGCAATAGACCATCGCGCACAAACCACTGGAACCACTGAGACCGCAGGCAGCCCTACAGCATAGTAGACCTTTCCTAAGTACGACGCCTGCACATGGATGGAGTTAAGTAAAAACACTTAAAGAAACATGCCCATCAAGCCTGCTATTCTCACGTTTTCGCAGACATCCAATTTTTGTGTAAAGCGACAC
>JABXHP010000292.1 GCA_013373575.1 Oceanospirillaceae bacterium
CCCGGCACCGCTGGCATGCAGACACCCGGATGTGGCAGTGATAGAGAGGGTGCCAAGCGCCATCCTGACCGGCTCTATTGTGCCGGTACTACTCAGCTAGATTGGCAAGCATTGACTCGTTTAGCTATGCAGCAGAACCAACCACCTGCAGATATCAATGATGCCGATCTCGTCACCCGCGAACTCGCGCTGCTTTGGTTCAAGCCGCCGAGTGAAGGCGGCTGGCAGGGGGTAGATCTTATGTTTGACGGCCTCAGCTTTGAGGGGCGCGAGTGGGACTATTTCGGTTTCAAATTTGCTAAAGATGAGCGCGGTCACTACATGATCAGCGTCGACGAGGAGCGCTGTCAGCCCGCGTGCTTCTCTAAATGGCCGCGCGACGCGTGGAAGGATAAATCGGGTCTGCGACATGTCGCGATATTTGCGCGCAATTATGAAGAGTGGTCGCGCAAGCAATACCTTCAACTAAGCAGCGAGGATAAGCGCTTAGTGAAAGCGCTCTTCTCGACTGCGCCAGCTGTGCTCGAGAAGATCGAGCAGAGCCCACGCCACCGGGAACCTGGCTCTCTGGAGACCTGGAGTGAGCGCCTAAGATTCTTCGCAAATACCGCGGACTCTAGCACCTGGCGCCCAGACACGCCGGTACGATTGGTTGAGCTGAACGCGGGGCAGAGCGCCAATGCCATGGCGATGGAAATGATGGGTTCTATGGGTATGGGTAGTGGTACCTCCATCTATCCTTTAGCGGGCGGCAAGCTAAACTCGAAGGAGGATTGGCTAATGCTGGTGGCCAAGCAGCCAGCCCTGAGTCAGATGCCACTGGAACAGTGGATGGTGAGTATTGACGATGGTGAGCGCTTTAACGACCTCAGCGACTGGCTGCGTAGCCCATTGATCAATTTGAAATAGAGGATGTAGGAATGAACAGACGTGAGCTGGTAAAAGCCTTAGCACTCGCCGGAGCAGCGGCACCCTTCATGCAACTCAAGGCGGCCCAGCGCAACACCTACTTAGTGCTGGTTGAGCTCAAGGGTGCTAATGATGGGCTCAACACTCTAGTGCCTCATGAATCTGATGACTACCGCAAGCTGCGACCGCGCATTGGTGTTAAATCGAATGATGTGATCAATATTGGTAGCAGTGCCAACGTTGGTGCGCTCGGGTTGAATGCCAGTATGCGTGCGCTAGAACCCGCATTAGGTGAGGACCTCGCGTTGATCACAGGCGTTGGCTATCCCAAACAGAATCGTTCGCACTTTAAATCTATCGCGCTCTGGGAGACGGGTGGTGACGGTAACCGCGGTGCCCAAAAAGGTTGGGTTACCGAGAGTCTCGAGCGTCTCTACACGCCCAAGGACCACCCAGTGCTGGGAGCCACTCTGCAGGGCTCTATGGGTTTATTCGCGCGTGGTGAGGGGGTCTACATCAGTATGGCCCGCCTCAATCAGTTGGCTGATATCGAGGTGGACGAGAAGCCGCCAACAACCAATAAGCTTTTGAACCTCATTTCGAAGCGAAAGAGTGATCTTTCGCAAGCCTCTAAAACACTTGAGCAGGAGCTTGATCGCTACTCGGCAAGTCGGTTGCCGACGCGCATGCCGCATGGGGATCTTGGAGGTCAGCTGACAGACGTGATGCGTGTGATAGGTGCCGACTTGGGTGTGCCGGTTATGCATGTTCAACATGGCTCTTTTGATACCCACGAGGGGCAGCCGTGGAGGCACCCGCGTCTGTTAAAAGATCTGGCTGAAAACCTAGCCGCCTTCCGTCAGGGGCTAATCCGCATGGGGCGTTGGGATGATGTCCTGGTTATGACCTATTCAGAATTTGGACGACGGGCAGGCGAAAACGGTAACGAAGGGACAGATCACGGCAGTGCCAATACGCACTTTATGCTTGGAGGTCGTGTCAACGCCGGTCTTTACGGTGAGCATCCTCGGCTAGATCGGCTGGTCGATGGTGATATGCAGCATAGCCTCGATTACCGTGCGATCTATGATCAAGTGTGTCAAAAGTGGTTTAGGGATCAGGCTGACCCTTGGGCAGGCTACCGCGATACTATCCTCGCCAATTTGCTTAGCTAAATCACTGGCTGACCTAGACGTTTGGTCTTTGCATTATGCGTCGCAATATGCATCCTAAAATGGGATGGAAAATTGCGCATAGAGCTGCCAATCTCCGCGTTGAGTGCGACCTGTAGAGTCATCAAGGGCTTTTGCGGCGCTAATTTCTAGCCGCATATCTTTATCCAGTGAGTAACGTATCGCTGCACCGAGATTGCTGAGCCTTAAATTTGTTTTGTCACCTTTGCGAGATTGAAGTTCACCACGATCATAGAGCACCCCAAGTGTCAGTTTCTGTGAAACCTGCTTGCGCATATCCAACCTAAGTAGCAACCCTTGATCAGCCAGACCGTCTGCAGCGGTATAGCCGCGCAGAGCATTAGGCCCGCCGATTATCAGACGTTCGCTGTCATCCAGAGGAGTGCTTGCTAGTTGTCCAGAGAGTCTTGCGTTGGACCGC
>JABXHP010000214.1 GCA_013373575.1 Oceanospirillaceae bacterium
GCACCGAGGCTCTTTGCCAAGCCTTGCTCTTTAAGGTAGGAGAGTAGGCTCCCCTCACCTTCGTAGCCGAGCTGGTTGGCGATGTAGTAGAGCGGCTTTGTTTGCCAGTAGCTGCGTCGCTCTGGCAGAGGGAAACTGATGGTCAGCTGCTGCATCGCTTTGACAGTTTTTACATCCAACTGCAGAGGTAACTTCGATAGGTCATAGAGATCGGCTGCATCCGAGTATGGCTCGACGTTACGATCCGCTATTAACGAGAAGTGTTTGCGCGCAAGCTGCTCAAGCTCTGCAATAGGCTGAGGCCCAATCAGTGCTGCAGTCATCAGGTTGGCAGAGTAGTAGCGCTCGTAAAACTCGATAAGATCGGGTCGAATCGGGTCTGACGGATCGTTACTCAATGTATCGAGGTTGCCTACTGAAAACATTGACCAAGCGTGCTCAGGGTTCATCAGCAGCTTGTCAGCGACGTAGTTGCGACGCCCATCTTCGAGACGTTTGGATTCGAACTCAGAGTGCACGGCGTTCCGTTCGCGTTCGACATACTCTGGGGTAAACAGTGGGGCTATGAAAAACTGTGCGAAACGATCCAGAGCAGGGTCGAAAGAGTCGCTCTTAACATCGAAGAAGTAGGTGGTGTTGTCGTAGGCGGTGAAGGCGTTGTGGTTGCCACCGTTAGCGCTGATGAAACTCTGGTACTCATCAACTTTTGGGAATTTTTCTGTTCCTAAAAACAGCATGTGCTCAAGAAAATGAGCCAGACCTTCACGTCCACGCGGGTTGGCGTTCGACCCTACTTGTACGCTCAGCGCAGCTGCCGACTGCTGCAGATTGCTGTCGGACACGAGGGCGACTTTGAGGCGGTTATCCAACTCAATGACGCTATAATCGCGCTCGTCTCTGGGGCTCGTAATCACCTCAATGGCCTGTGCAGCCGAGGTGAATAGAACGAGAGCGGTAACTAAAAGCTTAGAGGTGGGCTTCACGATTAACTCCTATATATCGGGCAAAGAGTATACGAGAATCAACTCGGACTTGTTCATCACTCCCGAAATAGTATGCGCTTACTAGCTTAAAAAAAGATGAAGTTGGGAAGGTTGAAATGGCGGGGTCTCAGCTCCTAGCCAAGCTTGAGGCCGATCAGAAAACCTGTGGTTGCACTGGCACCGCGGGCTGTGAACTCAGAGAGTCTGTCCATTAGAAAACTACCGGATTCGCGGGCAAGCTCGCCAGCAGCTGTTGCTGCTTGCTCAATACTCTCGTCACTGACCGTGGCTATACCGTAGTACTCTGCCGCGAACATCAAAACTAGCGCACCACCGCCAATAAGGAGTGCAATTTTTAACATCTTCTTGGCGAAATATCCGACAGCCAACCCGATGATAAATGGAGCACCGACATTCCCCAGCAGAAAGCTGGAAGAGAGAAAGTCAGACTCTGTTGACGAGGGGGGCGGATTCATAGACTTCCTAGTGGCGATAAAATAACACGCCCTAGTTTGCGGAATTCATCCGTCTAAATCCACCAAAAACAGCAGTTTAACCGTATCCTGGAGCGCTTTAACTGGTGTAGGCTTCAATTATTAAACGAGAGGGAGAGATCTGCATGAATCGCGAGAAGGTGGTTTTTGCCTTTTTTATTGTTCTGGCACTGACGCTCAATGCCGGCTTTGTGGTTGGCGATGTGGATAACCCCGCTCACCATGAAGTTATCGAACTATTTCTGGCAATCGTTGTAAGTCTTATCTGTACGGTGCTCAAGTTCGGTGATCGTAGCCACCTTGGCGCTTTGATGCTGGCAACCAGCCTAGTAGCGGATCTGCAGCTCATAGCCGCAGCCTCAATTTGGGGGTACCACGCGCAAATAGCTGCTGCTGGAGTGACTGGCGACGCCATGGCAAGTATTGTTTCATTCGCGGCTGGGGCACTGGTAGCCAATATTATTTCAGTTGTGCTATTGGTTATCGAAACTGTAATGGTTCGTCGTTAAACGATGAATACACTGCTCTACATCATGCTGCGGCGGCTGCGGATGCCGCTTATTGCATTGATACTCGTTTACGCAGTATCCATCCTGGGGTTGGTGCTTATCCCTGGGCAGGATGATCAAGGGCAGCCTTGGCGCATGGGTTTCTTCCATGCCTTTTACTTCGTTTCATTTATGGGCTCTACCATCGGCTTTGGTGAGATTCCTTATCCCTTCACTGACGCACAGAGAATGTGGACGCTGGTCTGTATCTACGCCACGGTTGTGACCTGGCTCTATGCTATCGGTGCGACGCTGGCGGTGTTACAGCATCAGGGTTTCCTGCGGTTGATACGTACACGCCGGTTTGCCCAGAAAGTACGAGCACTGGAAGAGCCCTTCTACCTTGTTTGTGGTTATGGCACCACAGGCCGCGAGGTGGTTCTGGGGCTTGAGCGGCGTGGGCTACGTTCAGTCGTGATTGATATTCGCCAGGAGCGTATCGACCAGGTTAGCTTGGAGGAGTTTGCGCTCCCTGCTTACGGTTTCTGCGCAGATGCCTCACTTCCAGACAATCTCGCCCTAGCTGGTTTGGAGAAAGTGAACTGTCTGGGGATTTTGGCGCTGACTGATCAGGATGGTGTGAATTTGGCGATATCGATCGCCAGCAAACTGGTTAAACCTAAACGCATGGTTATTAGCCGTAGCGAAAATGATATTACCAGCGCCAACCTTGCCTCCTTTGGAACCGATCTTGTTATCAATCCGTTCAAGCAGTTTGCAGAGTATTTTGGTCTTGCGGTTCATCGGCCGCATCAGCACCTTGTGTACGACTGGCTGATAAACCCTCAGCATCGACCACTAGC
>JABXHP010000282.1 GCA_013373575.1 Oceanospirillaceae bacterium
AGCAAGAATCGCCGTCTGGTAGCCGGAACCTGTCCCCACCTCCAATACACGGTCTCGCGCGCCCTGGGCCAACAAGATCTCTGTCATCCTAGCAACAATATAGGGTTGTGAAATTGTCTGATTAAAACCGATAGGTAGTGAGCTATCTTCGTAGGCGCGATGGGATAGCGCCTCATCAATAAACAGGTGACGAGGCGTCTCGGAAATAACCTCTAGGACCGCCTCATCCGCTATGCCCTGCGCGCGTAGCCGGCTTACCAAGCGCTCCCGTGTGCGCTTGGAGGTCATTCCTATCCCTTGGCGCAGAACATCATTCACCTGAGCTGTTCTCCATCCAGCGAGAGACACTCCCCAACGCTTGGTGCTGCGTCATATCAATCTGCAACGGCGTAATTGCTGCTCTGTTGTTCGCCACAGCATAGAAGTCTGTCCCTTCCCCCGCATCGGCTGCAGGACCCACTGCAGCGATCCAAAAGCGCTCTTTTCCGCGCGGATCCAGTACAGACAGAGGAGGCTCACCAGCACTTCGATGGCCGAGACGGGTAACTTCAACCCCCTGCAGCTCAGCGTAAGGGATATCCGGAACATTAACGTTAATAACGGTCCGCGGCGCCACCTCCAGTGAATCTATACGCTCTAACAACTCCGCAACGAGCAGCGCAGAGGTGCGGTAGTGCGAAGGGTGAAAATCACAGCAGGAGATTGCGATAGGAGGCCAACGGAGGTGGCGCCCCTCCATTGCTGCTGCAACCGTACCGGAGTAAATAACATCATCTCCAAGGTTTGCACCGGCATTAATACCCGACACGACGATGTCAGGTATCACACCATCGGAAAGAGCACCCGAGACTCCTAAGTGAACACAGTCGGTGGGGGTCCCGTTGATGCCATAGAATCCACTCGAGTGCTTAATAGCCTCCAGCGGACGATCTAGCGTTAGCGAATTGCTTGCACCGCTACGGTTACGATCCGGCGCAACTACAGTGCATTGGTGGCCTGCTGCTACCAACACCTCAGCCAAAACCGCTAAACCTGGGGCGTAAACGCCATCATCATTCGAAATCAGTATATTCATGTCTTACAAATCCGGTATTACGACCAGCTACAGAGCTCACGAAGAACACTCGTAGCAAAACATCCCGAAGGCAGCCCAAACTCTAAAACCCATTGTCCTTCAGCCTCCTTGTGAGCCGCAAGCCCAATTGGTAGAAGAACCGCCGCACGTCGCTCTTGGCGTAGACCTAACTCCTCGAGCTGCAGACAAACGTCTGAAAAAGGCCGCATCACTTTTTGCTCAAACTCTCTGGCTTGCGCCTGCGTATAGAGTTCACCCTTACCCCAAAGAGGTGCGCTTAATACGACCTCATGTTGTTTCAACTGTTCACTCTGCTTGCCGTCTTCGCTATCCCAAAGCTGACAGCGCTGGGAGAAGGGCTCAATCAACACATCACCAAGCATAGGGCTATTTAGCACACTCTCTTCAATCCGTTGCGCCAGCAGCAAATTAAATAACTGGGAGCGCACTGCTGAGATATAGAGCCCGCGCTTAACACGTTGCCGCTCATTCAGCTCACCACGCAACATCGCAAGTCCAGAGTGCAGATTATTACCCTCTTGCCCAAATCGTTGCTCACCAAAATAGTTAGGCACGCCCGATTTGATGCGACCTAGACGGGCTTCGAAATCAACAGGATCAGACACCCCTCGAAGCCGAATACTGAAGCGGTTGCCTCTTAGGTTTCCAAGCTTAATTTTGCGTGAGTGCTTGCTACTTTTTAAGACCTGGATCGTGTCGCCGCCGAACATCGACCAGTTCAGCACTTTACGCTTGCCGGGGAGATGGACACTAAACCACTGTTCAGTAACCGCATGCCGATCTTTCTTACCCGCATAAGCAACATCACGAGGGCTTACCTGGGCAAAGTTAGCTAGCTGGCGCGCAACCCAATCAGTGTTCTCTCCGCGCTTACGAATATAGAGATAGTGGTGTTCGCCATCACCCCCTGGCTCATAGCCGAGATCCTCTTTGACGATAAAGTCCTCAGGCTCGGCGCGTAAACTTGCCGTAGAGTTAGGCCGCCCGTATAGCCACGGCATCTCAAGATCTAAAAGCTTACTCATCGGCTTTACTCGCTTGTGGAACTACCTGAAAAAAGGTCTCGCCCTCGCCAATCATACCCATCTCAGAGCGTGCGCGCTCCTCCAGGGCTGAGAGACCCCTCTTCAAATCCTGAACCTCTGCTTCAAGACGACGATTGCGCTCTAACAGCTCCTGGTTTATGCGTTTCTGCTCAGCAATATCCTCTTTAACTTGCCAGACATCCGGCAGATTAGGCTCACCAAACCAGAGTCGATATTGCAGACCCAGCAGCATTAGGATCAAAATTGTCCACAACCAGCGCAACGTATATCTCCAACAGGGGTGGGGTAAACTCTAAGGAATATCTCTTAAATCGAGAGCCTTAGAACTTCTTTTTACACAAAAAAAGGGGCACATGCCCCTTTTTAACACATCTCAGGCTTACGCCTGACCTTTGATTTCTGAGCGACCTTTGTAAACCGCTGCTGCACCAAGTTCCTCTTCGATGCGAATCAAACGGTTGTACTTAGCAACACGGTCGGAGCGACACAAAGAGCCAGTTTTAATTTGACCTGCAGCTGTACCCACCGCAAGATCTGCAATTGTGGTGTCTTCGGTCTCACCTGAGCGGTGAGAGATAACTGCAGTGAAGCCCGCATCTTGAGCCATTTTAATTGCATCAAGGGTCTCAGAGAGAGAACCAATCTGGTTGAACTTGATCAGGATCGAGTTACCGATACCCTGTTCAATACCGCGCGTCAGAATCTTGGTGTTTGTTACAAACAGGTCGTCACCGACCAACTGAACTTTCTCACCGATCTTCTTCGTCAGGCTCGCCCAACCATCCCAGTCCGACTCATCCAAGCCATCTTCGATTGAGACGATAGGGTAGTTTTCAGTCAATGAAGCAAGGTAATCACCGAAACCTTCAGAGTCGAACACCTTACCTTCACCAGAGAGGTCGTACTTGCCATCTTTGTAGAACTCAGATGCAGCACAGTCTAGTGCCAAAGTAACGTTAACACCGAGCTCATACCCCGCATTCGCTACCGCTTCACGGATCACAACGAGTGCCTCTTCATTAGACGCTAGGTTTGGAGCGAAACCGCCCTCATCACCTACTGCCGTATTGAGACCGCGCGCCTTCAGAACAGCCTTGAGTGCATGGAAGATTTCAGCGCCACAGCGCAGCGCTTCAGCGAAGCTCTTCGCACCCACAGGCTGAACCATGAACTCCTGAATATCCACGTTGTTGTCAGCGTGCTCGCCACCATTGAGGATATTCATCATCGGCACAGGCATAGAGTAACGACCCGGAGTGCCATTAATCTCAGCAATGTGCTGGTAAAGCGGAATTTTTTTTGCCTGCGCTGCAGCTTTCGCAGCGGCCAGAGATACTGCCAAAATCGCATTCGCACCGAGGTTGGCTTTGTTATCCGTACCGTCGAGCTCGAGCATTTTGTTATCGAGCGCGCGCTGGTCAGTTGCATCCATACCCAGTAGCGCATCACGGATAACACCGTTTACCGCACCTACCGCTTTAAGAACACCCTTGCCTAAGTAGCGGCTTTTATCGCCGTCACGCAGTTCAAGTGCTTCACGCGAACCTGTTGAGGCGCCTGAAGGTGCACAAGCTGTACCCAAAATACCGCCTTCCAGAATCACATCTGCTTCTACGGTTGGGTTACCACGAGAATCTAGGACCTCGCGTCCTTTGATCTCTACAATCTTTGCCATTGAGAAAACTCTCCTAAGTTAGCCTGTCGCTTGTTCGGCCTTTAGTTTTTTGCCTGCTCAGCTAGGGCTGCTTCAATGAAACCTTTAAAGAGGCCATGCCCATCACGTGGAGTCGATGTAAATTCCGGATGGAACTGACAGGCCACGAACCAGGGGTGATCAGCTACTTCAACCACTTCCACTAGCTCTCCGTCGGTCGAGCGTCCCGAGATAATTAAACCTGCGGACTCGAGTTGCTCAATGTAATTATTATTAACTTCATAACGGTGACGGTGACGCTCGTTAACCTCGGTCTTACCGTAGGCCTGGGCCACTTTAGAACCAGGCTTGAGGTGAGAGATCTGAGCGCCCAGACGCATAGTACCGCCGAGGTCAGAACCGTCATTACGAACTTCAACTTCACCGCTGTGATCTGTCCACTCAGTTATCAGACCGATGACTGGGTGTTTTGTATCTTTATTAAATTCTGTAGAGGTAGCACCCTCGAGACCCGCCACATGGCGAGCATACTCGATAACGGCAACCTGCATACCCAGACAGATTCCTAGGTATGGCACTTTGTTTTCACGCGCATAGCGAACCGCAGAGATTTTGCCCTCAACGCCACGCTCACCGAAACCACCGGGCACTAGAATTGCGCTGTAACCCTTGAGGATATCCACACCCTCTCGCTCAACGCGTTCGGAGTCAACATAATCGATCTTAACTTTCTTGCGCAGCGCAATGCCGGCATGAGAGATAGCCTCAATCAGTGATTTATATGCATCCAGCAGCTCCATGTATTTACCCACCATGGCGATCTGCACTTCGCCTTCAGGGTTGAGGAACGCGTCTGCCACGTTCTCCCACTCGGAGAGATCAGCTTTAGGGCAATCTAGGCGGAACCGGTCGACCACGATATCGTCCAGCCCCTGCGACTCCAGCATGGCCGGAATCTTGTAAATCGTATTGGCATCCGGAAGCGAGATAACCGCACGCTCTTCAACGTTGGTAAACATGGAGAGCTTGCGTGCAGATGACTCAGGCATGATGTGCTCTGAACGGCATACCAGTATATCCGGCTGAATACCGATAGAGCGAAGCTCTTTAACCGAGTGCTGCGCTGGCTTGGTTTTAGTCTCCCCCGCCGTAGAGATATACGGCACAAGAACAAGATGCATGAACAGCGCACGATTAGATCCAAGCTCAACTTTGAGCTGGCGAACCGCTTCAAGAAATGGCAGTGACTCGATATCACCCACGGTACCACCGATCTCACAGAGTGCGATATCAGCATCACCAGCACCTTCAATTACGCGGCGCTTGATCTCATCGGTGATATGCGGAATAACTTGTACAGTCCCGCCAAGGTAGTCACCGCGACGCTCTTTTTTCAAGACGTGCTGGTAGACGCGGCCGGTAGTAAAGTTGTTGCGCTTACTCATCGTTGTGCGGATGAAACGCTCGTAGTGACCAAGGTCGAGGTCGGTCTCTGCGCCATCTTCAGTAACGAAAACTTCACCATGCTGGAACGGGCTCATGGTACCCGGGTCTACGTTGATGTAGGGGTCCAATTTCAGCATGGTTACTTTGAGGCCACGAGCCTCGAGAATAGCCGCAAGAGATGCGGAAGCAATGCCTTTGCCCAATGAGGACACAACACCGCCGGTGACGAATATATAGCGCGTCATGCAGAACCTGTCAGGTTAGAGTTTTCGGGGGAGTTTTCACACTCAAGATGGGAAGTCAGTGTACCAAAAGGTCGCTCTGGGGACAAACTTCAGCGCAACCATTTTAGCTGTAAACCACCTGGCTGAAGCGCCTCAGCAGAGCTCCAGACACCAACAATTGAGATGATTTCACCTTCAAGCACTATAAGCGGCCAAGAATCGCGTAACCAAGGGGGTAGCTTTTTGTCATTCATGAATTTTTTCACGCTCTGATGCCCCAAGCCTAAATTTAGCCTGTCACCTGGTTGGCGTCCTCGCAGCTCCACCTCAGCACCAAACGGCAGCCCAAAATCAGCCAACTCAGCCTCCAGAACACCAGAACTGAGACAACTACACCCCGGCTCAAGACGCAAGCGAACTGTCTGTTGCGTCGCTATGGGGGTCGCTTCATACCAAAGCTGTTCGCGATAAAGGTGCACACTCGCCTCACCCAACGTCCAACGTCCCACAGCAGATTCTTGGACGCAGGCTATCGCTTGCAGATCCTCTAACTGTCTGCGGCTGCTAACCTGTGTACCCTGCTCGCGTAACCAGTAGTAGATCAAATTTTCGAGACGGTTTGGTCGAGCTCTCACTGCTGCCGAAAGCGGCAGTGGGTTGGTAAACTCACCCTGCGCATCAATCAGAGCGAGTTCGCGATGTAGATCAGCTGCCTGCTCGAAATTCACTGCGCTCTGCGCCAGCCGCGAGCTCCAGCCGGGCCAACGCTGTGAAAGCAGTTCTCCAAGCTCGTTACGCACCCAATTGCGCAAATATTGATTCTGCGCGTTTGAAGGATCCTCAACCCACACCAAACCGGCATCCCGGGCGATCTTTTCAAGCGTTAATCTAGGCACGTTCAATAGTGGTCGCAGCAACCGACCCTCGCCGAGAGGGCGCTGCTGCGGCATCCCTGCTAAACCGACAACTGAAGCACCGCGGAACAGACGCATCAAGACTGTCTCAGCCTGATCATCCTGATGATGCCCTAAAAGCAGCAGATCACCTTTGGTCAACTGCGATTCAAACGCCTGGTAACGCGCATCACGTGCGTCATTCTCGGAGGATGATTTAGGAGAGACACTGATAGCACTAAAAGAGACGCCAATAGGCTGACAAATAGCGGCGCAGTGCTGGTGCCATTTATCAGCTTGCTTCTGCAGATTGTGATTTATGTAAAGAGCTTGAATCTGCTCGGCTGGAATAACGCGAGAGGCGAGCCAAAGTAGCACGGTGGAGTCTAAACCACCGCTAAACCCCACCCAAACACGCTTAATTTCCGGGAGAGGCGGCAAAAGCTGCCGCAGGCTTTGCTCAAGTTCTGCGACAGCAGCTGTGATCATTCGCGACCAATAGCACCATAAGAGATAACGCGTTCATAACGACGCTCGACGAGCTCTTCAGTCTCTAACGACATCAAGCGCTCCAGCACAGTCTTAAGCTGCTGCTTCAGGCTCGCGGCCATCAAACCTGGATCGCGGTGCGCCCCCCCTAGAGGCTCGGCAACAATCTGATCGACTAGACCCAGCTCGTGCAAGCGATCCGAGGTAATCCCCATCGCTTTAGCCGCATCAGAGGCTCGCTCTGCGCTTTTCCAAAGTATTGAGGCACAGCCTTCAGGCGAAATAACGGAGTAAGTAGAGTACTGCAGCATCAGCAGTTCATCGCAAACACCAATCGCTAGTGCACCACCTGAACCACCTTCACCTATAACGGTTGAGATGATTGGAGTCTGCAACTGAGACATCTTCGCTAGGTTAAAGGCGATCGCTTCAGACTGTCCACGCTCCTCAGCATCGATGCCAGGGTAGGCTCCGGGAGTGTCGATGAAGGTGAGAACCGGCATATTGAAGCGCTCAGCCATCTCCATAATACGCAAGGCTTTGCGGTAACCCTCAGGACGAGGCATACCGAAGTTACGACGTACCTTCTCTTTGACTTCACGCCCCTTCTGGTGGCCAATGATCGCTACTGGCTGACCGTCGAGCCGAGCGATACCACATACAATTGCTTGGTCATCAGCAAAATGGCGATCACCGTGAATCTCTTCGAATTCGTCGAAGATCATACGCACATAATCAAGTGTGTATGGACGTTGAGGGTGACGTGCCAATTGCGAGATCTGCCAAGCAGAGAGGTCTGAGAAGATCGATTTTGTCAGTGTTTTACTCTTCTCCTGCAGACGAGATACCTCTTCTGACAGGTTGAGATCCGCATTGTCTTCACCGACGTGGCGCAATTCGTTGATCTTGGCTTCGAGCTCAGCGATTGGCTGCTCGAACTCCAGGTAGTTCGGATTCATGCTAACTACTTCTATTTTAAGCGGCTAATAATGACCGCAGATTCTACCTTTTGATGAGCATTTAAACCAGAGCCGCTGGTTTCTCGGTGAACAAAGTCTACCTAACTTGCATACTCGAGCTGCACGGCGGGGTTACCAAACTGCTCTTTTAGCGCCAAAATCAGCTCATCCTGCGGCAGGACAGCCCAGTTCTCACCAAGGCGCAGACGCCCACGTGCCGCATCACAAACGTAGGCTAACTCAACTACAACACCCTGCTGCAGCGGCTTGAAGCGCGCAAGTGTCTCGCTGAGCTGTTTCAACTCCCGCGGTTTGAGCCTGTTTGCATCACAGTTGATGACAAGCTTCTCAGCGAAACGAACGCGTGCTTCAGCAACACTGAGCACAGACTGCCCGCGTACTTTGAGGCCACCATTATAGTCATCATTGGCAACCTCACCCTCAATCACTAGCACTTGGTCTTTAGCGATCATGCGCCGAGCATTCTCGTATGCTTCACCAAATAGGGTCACGTCGATACGAGCAGATCGGTCATCAAGAGTAACGAAACAGAGTGTCTCGCCACGCTTGGTCTTCTTCAGACGCAGATCCACAACCAAACCAGCCATCTTTTGAGTGCGTCCGCGAGCCGGCTGCAGCTCTACCAGCTTTCGACTGACGAAGTTGCGCAGCTCCCACTCATACTCGTCGATAGGATGGCCTGTGACATAGAGCCCAAGCGTCTCTTTCTCCCCTTGCAGACGCTCCTTATCACTCCACTCTCGGGCATTGCGAAACGCCTGAAACGGATCCGCATGCTCGGGTTCGGGCTCACCACCAAAGAGATCAAACATACCAGCATCTTGGTTACGCGCCTCTTGGTCAGCGGCCTGCAGAGCTGCACTGATAGATGCCCAGAGTACCGCCCGGTTCGGGCCCAGTTTATCCAGCGCACCCGACTTCACTAGAGACTCGAGGACACGCTTATTCAGGCGCTTGGTACCCACGCGTTTACAGAAGTCGAAGAGATCAACAAAGGGCCCCTCTTCTCGCGCTTTTACGATACCCTCTACCGGCCCCTCACCCACGCCTTTTAACGCACCAAGGCCATATACCACCTGGTTCTGTGGGCTTACGGTAAATTTGAATTCCGAGAGATTGACGTCCGGCAACAACACCTCGAGCTTCATCTGGCGACACTCTTCAATGAAGATCACCACCTTCTCGGTATTCTGCATGTCCGAGGACATAACCGCTGCCATAAAGGGAGCTGGATAGTAGGTTTTCAACCAAGCCGTTTGGTACGAGACCAGCGCATAGGCGGCAGAGTGGGATTTGTTGAAGCCGTAACCAGCAAATTTCTCTACCAGGTCGAAGATATTCCCAGCGAGCTTCTCATCAATCCCCTGAGAGCTAGAACCCTCAATGAATAAATGGCGCTGCTTTGCCATCTCCTCAGGCTTTTTCTTACCCATCGCTCGACGCAACATATCCGCACCGCCAAGCGTATAGCCTGCCATCACCTGAGCGATCTGCATAACCTGCTCTTGGTAAAGTATAATGCCGTAGGTCGGCTCCAATACGGGTTGCAGAGAATCGAGCTGGTAGTCAGGGTGCGGCCACGCCATCTCGGCACGCCCGTGCTTACGGTTGATAAAGTCATCCACCATGCCCGACTGCAGAGGACCGGGACGGAATAGCGCCACGAGCGCGACAATATCTTCGAAACGCGAGGGCAGCAGCCGCCGAATGAGATCTTTCATCCCGCTCGACTCGAGCTGGAATACTGCGGTCGTCTCCGCACGTTTCAGCAGGTCATAGACCTTAGAGTCTTCTAGGTCGATCGCCTCAATAACGACAGGGTCTTCACCCTGCTGCGCTTTGACCTTATTTATCGTCTCAAGTGCCCAGTCAATGATGGTGAGTGTACGCAGACCCAGGAAGTCGAACTTAACAAGGCCAGCCTCCTCAACATCATTCTTATCAAACTGTGTTACTAGACCCTGCCCCTCGGAGTCACAGTAGGTGGCAGAGAAGTCTGTTAATTTCGTGGGTGCGATAACCACACCACCCGCGTGCTTACCTACACCTCGAGTAACACCCTCGAGCTTGTAAGCCATCTCCATAATCTCCTGCGCCTCTTCGCTGCTCTCAACGAACTCACGCAGCTGCTCTTCCTGCTCCCAAGCTTTAGAGAGGGTCATGCCAACTTCAAATGGGATCAGTTTTGAGAGACGGTCAGCCAAGCCAAACGCCTTACCCTGCACACGCGCAACATCTCGCACCACCGCCTTCGCTGCCATGGTACCGAAGGTGATAATCTGCGACACCGCATCCCGACCGTAAGTACGAGCTA
Source organism: Oceanospirillaceae bacterium (assembly GCA_013373575.1). GTDB lineage: Bacteria > Pseudomonadota > Gammaproteobacteria > Pseudomonadales > Balneatricaceae > Marinobacterium_E. The sequence goes on from JABXHP010000282.1 coordinate 10,143, forward strand.
CGTAGTCGATAACGCGGTCACGGTTGTCCATACAGAAGTCGATATCGAAGTCAGGCATCGATACACGCTCTGGGTTTAGGAAGCGCTCGAACAGGAGATCGTACTCAAGCGGGTCTAGATCAGTAATTTTGAGCACGTAAGCGACAAGGGAGCCCGCACCCGAGCCACGACCCGGCCCCACGGGAATGCCGTTATCCTTACCCCATTGAATGAAGTCCATTACGATCAGAAAGTAACCCGGGAACCCCATCTGAATAATGATGTCGAGTTCAAACTCTAGACGCTCATCATAGGGCTTACGCTTCTCTTCAAAGTCCGGCGCATTGCGATCCAGCAGAAAATCGAGACGCTCCTCCAGCCCTTTTTTCGATACGGCGCGGAAGTAGTCATCCATCAACACGCCTTCAGGGATTGGGAAACGCGGCAGGTAGTAAGTTCCCAGCTCTATCTCGATGTTGCACCGCTGCGCAATTGCCAAGGTATTTGCCAATGCCGAGGGTAGATCGGAGAATAGCTCTACCATCTCTTCTGTAGAGCGGAAGTACTGCTGCTCTGAGTAGTCACGCGGACGTGTGGGATCTTCAAGCGTTCGACCCTGGTTTATGCAGACACGCGCCTCATGCGCCTCAAAGTCATCCGCTTTGATAAACATAACTTCATTTGTGGCAACAATGGGGCATCCCGCGGCTGCCGCTAGCTCTACCGTTCGGTGCAATAGCGTCTCTTCATCCGGCCTGCCGGTACGTTGCACCTCGAGATAGAAGGCATTGGGAAAGATAGACATCCAGCTCTGCAGTGTGTCACTCACGCCTGCATGCTCGGCTAGCAGCAGGCGACCCACTTCACCTTTGCGTCCACCGGATAGCGCTATCAACCCAGCCGCCTTTTCAGCGATCCAGCTCTTGCGGATAAGGGCCCGCTCAAGGTCAATATTTTGCCCTTCGGCGTAAGCCCGTGACACCAACTCCATAAGGTTTCGGTAGCCCTGCCCAGTGCGCACGAGCAAGGTTAATTGAAATGGAGGAAGGTCAGGATTCTCGTCATCTAGGACCCAGAAATCGACTCCACAAATTGGCTTAACACCGCTACCAAGCGCAGCTTTGTAGAATTTAACCAGTGCGTAGAGGTTAGTTTGATCGGTTAGGGCAACAGCAGGCATTCCATCCTGCACGGCAGCCTTAACAAGCTCTTTTACACGCACCAAACCGTCAAACAGAGAGAACTCCGAGTGCACTCGCAAATGGACAAACTGTGCCTCAGACATCAACTTTTAACCTCTAATAACCGTTTAACGGGACCAAATGACTTGCGATATTGTGGCAGAACCCCGTGCTGCTGCAATAGCCTTAAATGCTCTGCAGTGGGGTAGCCTTTGTGACGCGCGAAACCGTATTGTGGATATTCTCGATCGAGATCAATCATCTGCTGATCTCGGTACACTTTCGCGATTATCGATGCCGCACCAATCTCCGCAACTTTTGCGTCACCTTTAACTATCGCCTCAACGCTGCAGCTCAGTTTGGGGCAACGATTCCCATCAACCTGCACATGGTCTGGCGCTATTGCCAGCCCCTCTACGGCTCGTTGCATCGCCAACATACTCGCGTGAAGGATATTTATCTCATCAATCTCTTCTGGTGTAGCTACGGCGATGGACCAACTCAACGCGCACTCGCGGATCTGCTCAGATAGCGCCAAGCGCCGCTTCTCACTCAATTTTTTTGAGTCCGTTAGCCCCTCAATCGGCTGATTAGGGTCGAGGATTACAGCGGCAGCAACCACATCCCCCAGCAGAGGACCGCGCCCAACCTCATCAACGCCTGCTAGCAAGCCTGTGGAGGCTAAATTGAGGCTAAGGTTTCTCATAGCGTTTCTCTTAAGACAGGTCTCATTACAGGGGGCTCATCGCGCTGTTCTCACACTATTGCGCGCTCTTGCAAGAGCGCATCAACTGCATCGGCTGCGCGCTGGTCTGCATTGAGTCTCAGCTGTTCAGCCTGGTTGTCAAAACTATTTAGAAGATACTCACGGTAGGCCCGATCATCTAAAGCTCTTAACATCAGAGGACCTAGTTCACCCGCTGTCACACGATCCTGCAGTATTTCAGGCACCAGCAACTCATTTGCGAGCAAGTTAGGCAGGGATACATAATTGGTGCGCAACATGCGTGAGATCAGCCTATAGGTTAACCCCGACATACGATAGGCGACGACCATGGGACAGCGACAGAGCATCGCTTCAAGCGTTGCTGTACCCGAGGCTATTAAGACAGCATCGGATGCGACCAACGCCGTTTGAGACTCCCCTTGAACAAGCATCACCTTGAGCTCCCCAGAGCGCTGAGCCAAAGCCTCACATAAGCGCTGATAGCCCCTAGCATTCGCCGCAGGCATGACAAACTGCAGATCCGCCCGGCGCTGCTTCAGCCATATTGCGGTCTCAAGAAAATCAGTGATTAGCTTCTCAATTTCCGAAGCTCGGCTACCCGGCATCAGGCAGACAACCGGCCTATCTGGGTCTAGCCCTAAACGCTCGCGCGCTTCAAACTGCGTTAAGTCTGGAGGAAGTCGGCTTGCAAGCGGATGACCAATAAATTCTGCCCTTACCGGTGTACTCTGATAGTACTGCGCCTCAAAGGGCAAGAAGCAGAGCATGGTATCTACCGCCTCTACGATTTTCCTCAGCCGCTTTTCTCGCCACGCCCAGACCGAGGGGCTGACATAATGGACGGTGGGAACTCCAGCAGATTTTAACGCGCGTTCCAGCCCTAAATTAAAATCTGGAGCATCAATGCCAATAAAAAGATCAGGTGGATTTTTTAACCACTCCCTAATAAGCATTTTACGGCGCTTTAATAGCTCAGGTAAGCGCTTGAGCACCTCAACCAACCCCATAACGGATAACCGTTCCATCGGGAAGATAGACTCAAGACCTAAACTTTGCATTCGACTACCACCAACCCCTTCGAACTGAATCGAGGGGTGGCGCAACTGGAGTTCGGACATAAGTCCAGATGCAAGAATATCGCCAGACTCCTCTCCTGCTACTAGAGCGACGCGCAGGAACTTCGGAGTCTGTTCGTTAGCGGATGATCCCACGACTCGACGCTTGCAGCGACTGGATTACAGGCTCTATAGCCGGATCAAGCTTGGCCAGCTCACGCACACGTTCCAATGCTTCTGACAACGTTAGATTCTGTCGATAGATCGCTTTGTACGCTTGCTTAATCAAGCGAATGGATTCGGCGCTAAAACCTCGGCGTTTCAACCCTTCAGAGTTAATGCCATGGGGTTTTGCCGGGTTTCCTGTTGCCAAGGTATAGGATGGAATATCCTGCAGTACCACGGTGCCAGCACCACACATAACGTGCGCGCCAATTTTGCAAAACTGATGCACCGCGGTGAAACCTCCCAAAATTGTGTGATCGCCAACGTGGACATGGCCGGCAAGAGCAGCATTATTGGCCAGCACGGTGTGGTTTCCGACATTACAGTCGTGCGCCACATGAACATAGGCCATCAACAGATTATCGCTGCCGACACGGGTGATCCCTTCATCCTGGACCGTACCACGATGAAGCGTTACCCCTTCGCGAATGATATTGTTATCACCAATCTCAAGACGAGTTAACTCACCCGCGTACTTCTTATCTTGGCAATCTTCGCCGACCGTTGCGAACTGAAATATACGATTATTTGAACCAATACGTGTTGGCCCCTTTATAACCACATGGGATTCAATAACGGTGCCGGGCCCGATTTCGACATCAGGTCCGATAAGAGTCCAAGGCCCCACCACTACGTCGTCAGCAAGACGTGCAGAGGGGTCAACTATCGCTTGGGGGTGGATCAAACTCACACCTTTCTATCAGCACATAAAATGGTAGCAGAGCTAACTGTCTCACCATCGACCGTCGCTTTAACTTCAAATTTCCAGATGCCGCGCTTCTCAGACATCACCTTCGCCTCTAATTGTAGACGATCACCAGGCACTACTGGGCGCTTAAAGCGAAGATTGTCAGCCCCAACAAAGTAGTAGATCGAACCATCCTGGGGTGTTTTATCCATGGTTTTGAAGCCGAGAATACCGGCAGCCTGAGCCATAGCTTCTACAATTAGAACACCAGGCATAACCGGATGATCGGGGAAGTGACCATTGAAAAACGGCTCGTTTACTGTGACATTTTTATACGCAACGATGGATTCACCAGGTACCAACTCAACCACACGGTCTACCAATAAGAAGGGATATCGGTGTGGCAAATACTCGCGAATCTCTTTTACGTCCATCATCTAATCTTGATCCTTTGAGGAGAGTTGCTCAACCAACTTCTCCAATTCTGAAACTCTCTTTGCCAACTCGTCCAGTTGCCTGAACCTTACGGCATTTCGCTTCCACTGTCTGTGCGGCTCAACTGCGGTACCCGAAGAGTAAGCACCCGGTTCAGTTATAGAGCGACTAACTAGAGTCATCGCCGTAATGTGCGTGCCATCGGCTATTTCCAAATGCCCAGTCACACCACTCATACCGGCGATAGTACACTGCTTCCCAATGCGAGTGCTACCCGCAATGGCACAACCACCGGCTATGGCACTGTTTTCGCCAATGATAACGTTGTGCGCAATCTGAATCTGATTATCGAGCTTAACGCCATCCTCAATCAGGGTGTCATCTAATGCACCGCGGTCTATGGTTGTCCCTGCACCAACCTCGACATCGTTTCCAATTATAACTCTACCGAGCTGAGCAATCTTCTCCCAACGCCCGCCATCTGGTGCAAAACCAAACCCGTCAGCGCCTATCACAGCGCCCGAATGAATCCGACAATTCTCGCCGATCTGAACGTCGTTATAAATAGAGACATTCGCGGCAATTCGAGTCTGATTACCAATAACAGCCCCAGCACCGATTACCGAGTTCGGCCCGATGTAAACAGAGTCGCCAATCTGCGCACCTGACTCTATGACCACACCATCGCAGATCTGCGCGGAACTCGAAATCACCGCATCTACGGCCACAGCTGCGCTTTTTGCAACGCCTGAGGATAACTGATTCCCGGCATATAGCTGACTAATTTTGGCATAAGCGAGGTAAGGATTTGCAACGACAATAGCACTATTGGGGACCAGAGGAAGATCGGCTTCGCCGACCAAAACAACACCCGCCTTGGCTGTAGTTAGAGATGAGCGGTACCGACTGTTGGCCAGAAAACTGAGTTGTGAGGAGGTTGCGTTTGCTAGTGTACCAATCCCGTCAACCTCGAGGTCGCTACCGACTAATCGCCCCTGAACACAGTCCGCAATATAGGCGGACGAGAAAGATCTACTAGCCATAAGCCTATAGCGCGTCTAGGCGCTTGACGACCTCTGCAGTGATATCCACACCAGCTTCCATGTAAATTGTCGCCTGCCGGTTGAGAATAACCGAGATATCTTGCTCCTCTATAAGCTCTCGAAGCACCGCATCGAGCTTAGGTCGCATCTCATCGATAAAAGCCTGTTCGCGCTGTGCACGCTCTTGCTGCAGCGCAGAACCCTGACGTTGGAACTCCGTGGCCACCTTCTGCAGCTGCAGCTGCAGTCGTTGCCCCTCATCCTTACTGAGCTCTTTGGACTGCAGACGCACTTGCAACTCTTCAGCCTGTTGCTGTAGTTCTACAACCCGTTTTTCCTGCACTGCAGTCTCATCCAGTAGCGTCTGCATAAACGCCTGTGCAGCAGCAGACGCTTTCAGCGCATCCTGCGCTCCGAGCGCTACCACTTTACCCGCTTCAGCCTGCAGGCTAAACATCAAGAGAAGCGCAGAAAATAGTCCGGCAGTACTGCGCATTAGAATGTACGCCCGAGAGCGAACTGGACCGCGTCAGTTTCGTCCCCTGTCTGCTCATTGACTGCTTGAGCGAATGAGACAGATAGTGGCCCAATCGCCGTCAACCAGCTCACACCCAGACCTGCAGCCACACGCAAGTCACCCAACTCAATGGTCTCTGAACAGTTAACCAGCCCGGCCCCACAGTCACTTGAGTAGACGTTACCTGCATCAACGAAGAGCGTCGTACGCCAATCTGTTGCATCTTCAGCAAATGGAATAGGGAAAATCAACTCAACCCCACCGGTAAGCAGGATATCGCCGCCAAGGTTGTCGTTAGTAACTCCATCACGCGGTCCAAGACTATTGTTCGCGTACCCTCTAACAGAGGAGAGACCACCCGCAAAGAAGTTACGGAAAAATGGAAAGCCTTTGTCATCTAAACTATCGGCATATCCAGCACGGGTTTTAAATCCTAGCACCCAGTTCTCGTCCCGGTTCAGTGGGTAGTAGTAACGCCCATTGTAGGTCGCTTTGTAGTAACTCAGATCGCC
>JABXHP010000017.1 GCA_013373575.1 Oceanospirillaceae bacterium
CCAATTGAACGGCCCCAAAGGGAGCGCAGATTTTTTGCGCGATATGCGCGGTGTAGCCAGCTAAAAACCATCTTCTAAAGCATGGCGACCGGTTTTTATCGCCTCTTTATCGATTAATTCGATGGAAAAGATCAGTACATATCGATTCCATTGAACCGTGCGGGTCGTAAAATAGATAGAACTAAGAGTGGAGGCATTATGGGATTATTGGTAGACGGCGTTTGGCACGACAAGTGGTACGACACAAGTAAAACCAAAGGCAAGTTTGAGCGCTCTATCGCGCAGTTTCGCAACTGGGTGACCATTGATGGTTCTGCAGGCCCAAGCGGAGAAGCGGGCTTTAAAGCGGAGCCGGGTCGTTACCACCTCTATGTCTCCTACGCCTGTCCTTGGGCGCATCGCACACTGATGATGCGCCAACTCAAGGGGCTGGAAAATATTATCAGCCTCAGTGTTGTGCATCCGCTAATGCTCAATCATGGCTGGACCTTTGATACCGACTTCGACGGTGCCACTGGAGACCACCTCTTCGGCCACAAATATTACTATCAGATCTATACCCAAGCCGATCCTCACTACTCTGGGCGCGTAACTGTGCCCGTACTCTGGGATAAGCAGCAGAACAAGCTCGTATCCAATGAGTCATCGGAGATCATTCGCATGTTCAACTCAGCCTTCAATGAGGTAGGTGCAGCCGAGGGAGACTACTATCCCGAGGAGCTGCGCGAGAGTATCGACTCACGCAATGAGTGGATTTACGAGGCGCTCAACAACGGCGTCTACAAAGCGGGTTTTGCTACATCCCAAGAGGCGTATGATGAGGCAGTCACTGGGGTTTTCGAACGACTCGATGACCTTGAAAAGCTGTTAAGCCAACAGCGCTACCTCTGCGGGGAACGCTTTACCGAAGCGGATATTCGTCTCTTTCCTACGCTACTGCGCTTCGACCCAGTCTATGTGCAGCACTTCAAGTGCGACCGCAGGCGCATTGCCGATTATCCCGCACTTTCAGGCTACCTGAGGGATATCTACCAGATGCCCGGTATACGCGATACAACCAATCTCGAGCACAACCGGCACCACTACTACCGTAGCCACCCAACAATAAACCCGCACGGTATCATCTCTACCGGACCTATCTTCGATCTCGATGTCCCGCACGGGCGTGGCAACATCTAACGGCGCAACTCAAAGCTACCCCTCGGCGCAAAAGCGCCGGGCGCTAGCGTAAAATAATGACAACCAACTGACTCTGCGCACCAAGAACGCTAGGCACTAGATTTCCGACGCCGTAGGCATCTAAGCGCTCTGCCGGAATCCCCTCTTCTATCAACTGTCGCCGCAACGCTACTGCGTGCGCCTCGGACTCACTGCGCGCCAGCTCGCTATCGCGACCCGCTTGATGTACCACCAGGCGCAAGGCTTCAGTGTTGTCGCTCATCCAAGCGACCAACTCTTTAACGGCGAGTTCAGGCGAATCAGGCCAGTGCGGCAGCACCATATAACCCTGACTCTCCAATGGCGCGTACCAAGCATTTGCAAGTGGCGCTACGCCCTTCAACAAATCCAGATGCAGATAGACACGCTGGTTGCCGCGACGTACAGCGTAGAGCGCATAGTGATTGCCGTTCAACTCTGCGGCCAGATAACGCTGTGAGTCATCACGGCCATAAAGCGTGGAGTACCCAAACAGATCGTTGGCCCAGATATTACTTGCCCCACACTGGCGACCGCTGCACTCATAGAGCACCTCCGCGCCACCATCGCGCAGCTGCAGACGCAGATTTTCAAACGCTTCTGCCGGTTCATGACTACGCGGGATCTCCCAAGTGAACTGCTGCAATTCACCCTCAAGACGCAGCTCTGAATCGGCACGAATCTGACGATCAATTTTTACCGCAGCACCCAACAGCAGCCGGTAATCGGAAACCGGACGGCTTATATAGCGGTCGGGTTCGGCTAATTCGTAAACACTCAAACTGTCTGGCAGCGCCGGCATGGTTACCGCGTGAGCCAAGATCGACGAGAAACCTAATACAACAGCAAGTAGAGCTTTGAGCATTCTGACTCCGTGAGTGACGAAAAATTCAATCAGCCATCTCAGCATAGAAGGCTTCAACCGCGCTAGCCACGGCTTCGACCGCTTTATGCTCCATATGCAAATGGTGTCCACCTTCAAACTCGAGATGCTTTATCTCTCTTACGCACTCAATTCTGGCTTGGGTCAGAGGGCGTTTGAGCCCCTCGGTGCCGGTGATCAGCAGCACGGGTGCTAGGATACGTGAAAGCGCCGCACGGACCTGGGGTTCTGTTAAGCGGATTAGCGAGGGTAATTTCAAACGTGGATCGCAACGGAAGTGGTAGTTTTGCTCGCTATCGCTTTCGGTGTTGCGCAACATTAGTAGGCGTGCAGCATCTTGCGGCACAGGAAACTGACTCTGCGAGCGCGCGCGAATCCAAGCATCCAGCGCGCGGGGTTTGAGCTGGGCCGGCAACTCTAGCTGCTGTTCAATAGCACTGCGTAGTTTGTCTGGCAGGGACTCCTGCTCATCGCTCAAAGGGCCGAGGTTTTCGATAACCCCAAGTTTTATCACTGCCTCGGGCCAACTCGCAGCAAACAGGCTGCAGACACCGGCACCGAGTGAGTGCCCCAGTAGAAAGAAGCGCTCAAGGCCAAGTTGGAGCTGAATCCGATGCAGGTCCTCAACATAACTCCAGATGGGGTATCCCGCATCACGACTGCGCCAGTCTGAGCGTCCATGTCCAGCCATATCGAGTGCAACAATACGATATCCCTGAAGTTTATCAGCGAGAAGTGCGAAGCTGGCAGCATTATCAAGCCAACCATGCAGTGCCAAGATTGTGGGTTGACTGGAGTCTCCCCAGCTGAGCCCGGCGACTCTGCGTCCACCGAGATCAAAGGATAACTCTTGCCCGACTCGCATTAGAGATCGAACCCGCCAACTCGGCTCGCTAATCCTGCTGCGGGGTAGTCGAGCTCTAGCACCTCAACCTGAGCCGGCATAAAGCTGAAAACTGGGCTACCCGCACCCGCTTGCAAGTAGCCGCTAAGCCAACCCACCAACGGCATATGGGTAACCAGCAGCACTGTCGTGGACTCTGGCAGTGTCTGCAGTAATTTACACACCTCAGCCGGATTCGACTCAGGTACCAGTGCATCGCTAAGCGTAGATTCGAGGCCCGTCTCCAGCCGCTCAAAAGTCTGACGCGTCCGAAGATAGGGGCTACTATAGGCTCGGTCGACCTGTTGCAGCTCAGCCCGCAGCGCTAGCGGTAAATTTGCCAAGGTGCTTAGGCCATAAGGGGTAAGTTGTCGCTGCATGTCGGGATAACCCGGTGCAGCCTCAGCGTGGCGCATTAGAATGAGACGCATCAGAAGCCTACCGTCTCGTGCGGCAGGGTAAACTCCACATCCGCACTCTGACTGCTTGCCATCATCTCTCGCACAATGTCCTGCACAGGGGCTTGTTTAAACACCACCTTATAGAGCCCTCGTACCAGCGGCATATAGACATCCTGTTGTCTCGAGTGTTCTCGCACCAGTTTCAGGGTATTAACGCCCTCCGCCACCTCACCAAGGTCCGACACGATTTGCTCAAGAGTCTGCCCCTTGCCCAATGCATAACCGACGCGGTAGTTGCGGCTCAGCGGCGACATACAGGTCACGATAAGATCACCAACACCGGCCAATCCAAGGAAGGTCAATGGATTGGCTCCCATACTCTCGGCTAGACGACTCATCTCAGCCAATGATCGGGTGATCAAAAAGGCTCGGGTGTTCTCCCCCACCTCCATTGAAGCTGCCATGCCGGCAGCAATGGCGTAGATGTTCTTCAAGGTACCTGCCAGCTCAACACCGTAGGTATCTTCTGCGGAGTAGACACGGAAGTAAGGCGCTTGCAGTAGACCCTGCACCGCGCGGCGCAACTCAGGATCACGGCTTGCCACAACTGTAGCGGTGAGGTCGCGTTTGGCAATCTCCTTAGCGAGGTTAGGGCCACTAAGAACACCTATCGGGTTCTGGGGAAACTCCTGCTCAAGGATTTGACTCATCAAAGAGAAGCTAGACGCCTCTATACCCTTGGTGGTGCTGATGAGCATCTGCTTTGGCTGAATGTAGGGCCTAGCCTGCTGAACTACAGTACGAAATGAGGCGCTGGGGATAGCGATGAATACCAGATCGACACCCGCCAGTACCGCTTCAAGGTCAGTTGACGCTTTGACACCACGCAACAACCTGTACCCCGGCACATAGCGGCTATTTTCGCGTGTCTCGTTGATCTGCGCGGCAGCCTCAGGGCTGCGCACCCAGAGACGGGCCTCTAATCCCTTCTCTGCCACCATATTGGCTATTACGGTGCCGAAACTACCACCACCAAGCACCGCTACAGAGGTACGCGAGCTCATGCGTTGGTCTCCTTTTTATCGTTTTCTTTTATGCTGGCTGTCTGCCGTTAGCTATTTTTCGTTATCGAGGGAGTTAAGTATGCGCTCAATAAGCGAAAAAAGCAGATGAACGACGCCAATCGAGAGCAGCGACAGTCCGAGAAACAGCAGTAACTGAACCGCATCGCCTGTCTGCTGAAAGCCGAGCACACCAAGCACAGCAAAGAGCGCGCTCAGCACCAAGCTAAGCACGCGTTTAAAGCCGTTCAGACGATGTGGATCGGCTGCGGGCATTAGCTCTCCTTGGAGGGCTTATCTGCCTCAGCGTCCTCTGCCGATTTAGGCGCTTCTGCGTCCACAGACTCCGCTGCAACCTCAGCACCGTCGAGAGTCGCCAGATCTGCTTGATCCATCTGCTCTTCAGTCTCCTCGGTTGTCTCCGCCTTCTCAGTTGATGCGGCTGCTGCGGCAACTTCGTCGGCCTGAATGGGCTCGGGTTGCTCAGCCGGCGCTTCAGGCTCAGGCGCCGCTGCTGTTTCTGCGACTTCAGCGGCAGCTTCAGCTTCAGCTTCAGCCGCCGCAGCGGCGGCAGCAGCTGGCGTTACGTCTGCAAGCAGCTCTGGTTCTGGGTGGATACACTCAAGTTTCACACCTGTCTGCGCTTCAATGTCCGGAATCAGGAAGGAGTCATCTTCACAAGCAAAACAGATGGAGGTGCCGGTAGCCCCCGCACGACCTGTACGGCCGATGCGGTGCACGTAATCATCCGAATCTTCAGGGAGCTGGTAGTTAACGACATGGCTCACACCGTCAATATGAATACCGCGGCCCGCCACATCTGTCGCAACCAACACCTGAATCTTGCCACTGCGGAAGTTCTCAAGTGTTTTAATACGTTTATTCTGCGGAATTTCGCCCGACATCATCTCAGCCTTCACACCATCCTTCTGTAAGCGCACTGCGAGGTCACGGGTCTGATGACGGCGGTTACAGAAGACGATAGCACGCTCAATACCGTTAACACTGAGGTAGTTGCGCAGTAGGTTATATTTCTGGTCACTAGAGACCAGAAATACCTTCTGGCTGATGTTATCGGTGGTCTTTTGGTCCGATTCGATCTCGACCGTCACTGGATCACGCGTCCACTGCGCCGCTAGGCGCATAATTTCATCAGTAAAGGTAGCGCTGTAAAGCAATGTCTGGCGATCGGTACCCTTGCGCGGGGTGGAGCGAATAATGGTGCGAACATCTGGAATAAAGCCCATGCTCAGCATACGATCGGCCTCATCAAGAACCAGGATCTCAACGTTGTAGAGGTCAATTTCACGGTTACGTACAAAGTCGATGAGACGTCCCGGCGTTGCAACCAAGATATCCACTGGGCCTTCAGCTAGAGCCTTGCGTTGAATCTCATAGTCCATACCGCCTACCAGCGATACAACACGCAGGTTGGCATACTTAACTAGACCTTCAGCATCAGATGCAATCTGCAGCGCCAACTCACGCGTTGGCGCAATGATAAGAGCTCGAGGTTCAGATAACTCGGGCTCTTCTTCAAGTTTGAAATCGAGCAGATCGGTGATTACACCAATAAGGAACGCAGCGGTTTTACCCGTACCCGTCTGCGCTTTGCCGATAATATCCACACCCTCGAGTGCCGGCTTGATAGTGGCGGCTTGGATAGGTGTAGCGTATTCAAAACCGAGGTCGGCAATTGCGTGCATCAGAACATCGGGAAGGTTGAAGTCATGGAAGCGGTCCTTGCCCTCTACTTCAGCAACCTGAAATTGGTCGAGGCTCCAGGCTTCAGACTTGCGCGAACCGCGACGGTTACCGCCTTTCTGACCACGGGGTTTACGGTTACCGCGCGAGCGGCGTTTATCCGATTTTTTCTCGGATGAAGAGTTATCTCCACTCTTCTGTTCGACGCTCTTCTGTTC
>JABXHP010000099.1 GCA_013373575.1 Oceanospirillaceae bacterium
AGTCTGCATCAGTACTTTAGACTGAAGACCTAAGCTCGAAAGATGGGATTGCTCAGCGTGACCGTGATATAAAAACCACTTTATCCAATTAACAATCCTCAGCGAGACAGGGTAAGGCTCCCAACCATTACCAAATACTGGCGAATTTTCTTCAATCCATTTTCGAATCAACTCTTTATGCTGATCATAGCGCGATGGCGCGTCAGCGCTATTAAGATCATCAAAGTAATGGAGGTTATAAAGCCACAATTTACTCAGCTGCGGATCGTTCCAGTCGACAGGCATGCCAGTTTCATTTAGGAATACAAAACATCCCTTTTCGTACATAGAGCGTTTGCTAAGACGTACAGGTGTAAACGACTTTACTGGCTCTCTTAGCACTAACCCGGCGACAGGTGTAGTGTTAACTTTTTTGAAGCGACGAGTAACACGGCCGAAGACCTGCTGAACTTTAAGATACCGAACCGTGTGAAAATATTTCAGGTAGCGCTCTAGCGACATAACGCTACCCAACTGCCAACATCAGTTACAGAAATGAAAAAAACACTCATTGGTTGCGAAGAGCTAACGCAACATCGACAGATACCTTAGCCACCTCAATTATTTCATCGAAGCTGATAGGTACAGGTTTTCCTTCCTTAATCGCGTTTACAAAGGCTTCGGTGCAAGCAGACTGGCCTTTATCTTGTTTCCAAAGATTCATACTTTTGAAGCCTTTCCACCCATATCCTTTCAGCTTTCGAAAATTATCTAACTGTAGAACAGCGTCATTAGCAAACACCTCGATTCGCTCCTTTGGGAACGCTTTACCACCATTCGCGAGATAGTGGATCGTACCGAAAGAACCGTCCTCGAACGACAAAGTAATCGCAGCCTTATCTTCGGTAATTGGGATGCCAGGCGAAGCTCCCATACTGGTGGCCGTAAATGATTTTATTTTACTGCCGGCCAGATAACGCATGAGATCGATATAGTGGCAAGCTTCACCTATAATCCGTCCCCCGCCTACATCAGGATCTTGGGTCCAATGATCTGCTGGAATTGCACCTGCGTTCATCGTCATCATGAAAACTTTAGGGCCACTAACGGGTTCAAGAAGCGCCTTCATTTGTTGCACTTGTGCCGCGAAACGCCGATTGTAGCCGACCATGATCTGATACTTCCCGCCTTGCCTACTGTGGGCTGTTTCTATCGCTTCGATTTCCTCACAGGACAGCGCAAGTGGCTTTTCTACAAATACGTGTTTACCTGCGTTTAGTGCATCACAGACTTGTCGGGCGTGCTGATTGTGCTGTGTGGCTACAACCACTGCGTTGATATCCGTATTAGCGTAAACCGCCTCAACATGCGTAGCAGCGTTTACGAAATCGTTCTTCTTACCATGATGTACCGCACTCACGCCACCACTTGTAACAACGGTGTGTAACTTGGCACCCGACGCTTGGAAGGCAGGAATCAACACACGCGAAGCGTAATTACCTGCACCAATAAATCCAAGGACAACGCTTGAGCCTTCGTATTTACTGGTTTTACAAAGCACTACTGAAGAGTTAGTAAGAGATTCGGCGCCTTTCTTCGGATAGTTCAATAAAATACCCAAAGCAGACCGATCATCAAGCTTTCGGTAGGCCTCCAATGCGTTATCAATGTCGTAACGATGAGTAATCAATGGCTTAACATCAACGCGCCCACTGGCCATCAAATCCAAGACTGCTTCAAAGTTACGTTGTTCAGTCCAACGAACATAACCAATCGGGTAGTCATGACCCTTTTGCTCATACTCATCGTCATAGCGACCAGGACCGTACGAACAAGAAACTTGGAAAGTAAGTTCTTTTTCAAAAAAGTCAGCACGTGAAAGCTCAAGACCCACTACTCCGACAAGCACAATACGTCCTCGCTTGCGGCACATTGTTGCAGCCTGTGATACAGGCTCATTGCTCTTGGTACTAGCTGTAATGACCACACCATCAACACCACGCCCACGTGAGAAAGCGGATGCTCTTGCTATAGGATCTTCACCTTTAGATAGGTCTACTGTTTCAGCTCCAAACTGTCTTGCCAATTCACATTTGGCGCTGTCAAAGTCGATACCAAGAACCCTGCAACCATTAGCTCTCAACAACTGAACGGCTAACAGACCAATAAGACCAAGACCGGTAACAACGACCGCTTCTCCAACGGTTGGCGCCACCAATCGAATACCTTGAAGCGCTATCGCTCCAATAACAGTGAAAGCTGCCGACTCATCGTCTACCTCATCGGGCACGCGAGCGCACAAGTTCTTCGGAACTCGAACAACCTCTGCGTGATGGCCATTCGAAACAACACGCTCACCAGCATTAAATTCGCTGGCCGACGCCTCAATCACTCGCCCAACATTACAATAGCCAAGCGGTAAAGGCTGATTGAGCTTTGAGCGAACCGCATCTATGGTGGGTGCCAAACCATCTGTCTTGACTTTGTTGAGCACCATCTTGACTTTATCGGGCTGTTGCCGAGCTTTTTCGAACCAATTAGCCTTCCCAAAATCGATGAGCATCCTCTCTGTGCCAGCCGAGACTAATGTCTTCGATGACCGTATCAATACCTCCCCTCTTTTAACTAGCGGACAAGGAATCTGAGCGACAGTAGTTTCTCCCGAACCTACATTTTGAAGAACTTGTAACAAACTACCCTCTCTTTCTAATCAATTTTGCCGGAACACCACCAACAATCGAATTAGACGCTTGCGATTTTGTAACGACCGACCCTGCAGCGACAACAACACCATCACCTAAACGAACCCCTGGAAGGATAATAGAATTAGCGCCAATCCAGCAGTCTTTCCCGATAACCACTTTTTTTGCGACATGACCAGAATCAATAAAGCTTCTCCCAACACTCGGAATCACGTGATTCCTTGAAAGAATCTTAGCTCCATAGCCAATTAGTGTTCGATCTCCAATAACGACACCTCCATCTGTAGTTATCAATACACCTCGAGCGAAATCTACCCTATCGCCAACCACAAGGCCTCTGCCGGTCATAATCCACACACCGGGATAAAATACGCAATGCTTTCCTATTTGGGCTCCCAAGGCTCTAAGCAGAACGCTCTTCAACGAGTTAATAATAGGAAACCTTGGCAACATGAAAACCACTTCGACTAAAAACTCATAGAGAGCCACAAGATACGATTTCATAATTTACTTATCGGATGAGATTAAACCTAATAATCGAGAAACACGATCATGCGGCGATATAGCCAACAGCTTATCCGAACACCGTGGTTCAAGAAGATAGCCAGCCAAAAAACTTTCAAAAGCGTCCTTCAGGGAAGCAGTACAATGCGGCTCACAAATAACGAACGGTGTTCTGACACAGGACAACGAAAAATCGCGGGCAGAAATCAGCATAGGAAGTTCGAACGACTTTGATTCGATAAAATTGTTGCTAACACTCTCCAAATCACTAACATTTATGACGCAATTAACTCTTCTATACATATCAACTAAATCATCACCAAACAACTTTCCACAAAAAACAAAGTAGCTGTCCAAGATAGACTTATCTATCGGACGCAACTTCCTCAAATAAGTCAAAAATTCCGATCGAGTGCATGTTATGTAGACTTTGAATGGCTTAGAAAACGAACTATAGCGCCTAAATAAATCGTACAACCTTACTACATTTTTATGCGGATCCAAACCGGTCGGATATAAAAACTTCAGATCCGTCAAGCTTCGATCAGGCAGACTTCTACTACTTCCTTGAGAAGCAACAAGATTCAACGCCGGCGGCAAAATATGTACCATCTCGGCACGAACACCCAATGTATCGATGAGCCGATCCCGCATGACTTCACTTTCACATAAAATAGTATCTGAATGAAGCTTAATGAAAAAACTACGAGTATAACTTTTAAAATACGTAAGCAACCTCTTTCTAAAACCCAAGTAATACCAAAAGGCACTTTCATAATAACAAATTATCGGATACGCGATGTTTACAATTGCTTTTGTATTCTTACGGGTACGGAGCCCGATCCCAAAAAAAGTATAAACGACATCTGCATCGGATATCAATTTATAATAGCGCGAAAGCCAAATCTGAAATATAAATATCAAAAATCTATTTCGGAAAGGCAAAACCCGCACTTCCATAAACCTTAGGCTTGGCAGAAGAAAGAGAGGGAAGTTTTGAGTACAAAGAAAAACGACTTCTTTATCTTGATTATCAAACGCCTCCAACTGAGATATACATTGCTGAACACCACCACCACTAGAGATCGAAGTAGCATCAAGAACGAGTTTCATCATCACAACCTATTAATTTATCAATTCGTCGAAAAGTCCTTTCCCAAGAAAGATAACTTTGCGCATATTTCCTACAAATAACACCTTTAGCTTTCAAAATATCTGGAGATTCACAAATCCGAACCAAAATAGCAACAAATTGTGTCATATCTTCAAATTCAAAAACTGCTCTACGAAGCAAAGGGACATTCCCCAACGAATTAAAAGCCGTAACATCTCCTATTACAGGCCGACCAGCGGCGATAGCCTCAATAACTTTATTAATTCGACCATAATTCTTAAAAACAGGGGCTATGCACGCATCAGCATACTCATAAATACTTCTCAGAGAAGGTATATAACTGCTCTCTAAAGTAACGGATCGAACTATTGATACCGCTCGCTTCACCTCCTCATCCATACAACCACCAGCCACAATTTTAAGATTAAACCTATACCCTCTCCTTTCAAGTTCCTCAAACGACGGTAGTACAAAATCGAAAAGAATCGATTTATAGTACGGAGTCAAACTAACTACCCAAACGAAAGCAACTTCATGATCTGAAGACCTCTCCGAGACATTAAACAGATCATTTGGGACCCCATTTGGAACCGTCCTGACTTTCCCAGGAAGAAGGTATTTCTTTATCACAGATAAGTCCTTTTGACTCTGAACCCAAATCTGATCAGCTTTTTTATATATCCGACTCTCATAATACCCACTAAACATGGAGCGAATACGGTGTATAAACGAACCCCTATTGTAATCTACTAACTTAATAGAATCATTAACTGCATAGATTTTTAGCGTAGACGAACCTTCAACTTCTGGAAGAATTCCACAGGCCGCTATCGGAGAAGAGATACAAACATCATAATGATCCGATAAAATTTCATCGGAACCGAAATTAAGAATACTAAAGCAGTGAAAAGAAGGGCGAATAAGAAGCAGCTCTAAAATAGTCCTCCTAATTATGCCATACTTTCTAATCTTAACTGATTTCAAATTAACCGATGCCGGAAGATCGGTATAATCAAATTCGGTCACATCAGATTGCGAAAGCACAAACAAATCTACAGCAAAACCTTTCCCAATCAAATACGTTATGTAGGCCTCAACAGGTATAGTAATACCGTCCCTAGGCGGAAATGGATAACGCTCGCAAATGACCGCACAACGCCGATTATTAAAAATTACCTGGTTCAAGTGCGTCCCTTACATTTTCTGACTTTCTAACTTGTTTGGCGTAATACTTCCGATAATCCTCCAAACCAAAACCTCTTACCACCGCTCCATAAATTGGTTTAATCAACCACAAAGGAATCAAGGAAATAGCATAAAGAAACCGAAAGAAAAATGGCGATACAAAAGACAATCGGTCTTTTGACAGCAGATAATCCGGCACCTCATCTTCTACTAATCTATTATATATGCAAAGTTTAAATAAACTCAGCAGAATGAGAGGCTTGTTGCGTTTAAGCAACTTATCGACAACCGCTTGACCTCTAAAGACGTTAAGCAATTCAAACCGCCTAATCCAGCAAACCTCAATTGCCGAACTTGGTTTGAGAAAAGCGCCGTCGCCATTAGAAATTACCAACGGTGGATGCACTAAAACATGCGTACATTGAAGAAGATTACGAAATACGATATCAACCTGAACCCAGCTTGAGACCTTGGGCACAGGTAATTCTGTATCACCAAGATATGATTTATTGTATACAGCACTACATATCTGCCCTATCGCAACAACACCGTCTTCCACCAGATATTCATGATAACGAGAACGGTTGTAGACTTCCAAACTTTTGAATTGACTGCTCAAGATAATAAAATCCGGGTTAAGCCTACAAATTTTGACTAGACTAATTATGCTGTCAACTGAAAGAACATCATCATCACCGATTACAAATACATAATCCCCGCGGCTATGGGTTAGACATTGCAAGTAATTCTTATCGTAACCTATGTTTTCCGCGTTCCGCACGTATTGAAAATCGACATTCAAAGAATAAAATATATCGGTGAATAACGTTACCACTTCAAAAGTTCTGTCTACCGAAGCGTTATCACTGACATATACCTCTAAAGCTACCGTACCACCTGCATCTCTATATTTACGAACAGCCTCCACCAAGGACCAGAGCGTTCGCTTAAGCAAAGCCGATCTGTTCCAAGTAGGAATCGCTATCGAGATCAATGCCTGACCCTCCTTACCAGATAAATATTTGTATAAAGCCCGATTGACGCGTTAAAAGCAATAAAATATACGAAACCTTTTATATCAACGGTTGTATCACTTGCAAGTAGCAGTAAAACAAAAATACAGGATGATATAGCAGTCACCAGAGCCGTAACCCAATAGGTATCTATACGACGATACAAATACAACGAATTTACAAGTGCCGAGTTAAAAATATTCATCACGGGTACTAAGCAATAAACCAAAAAATACACTGATGAAAACGAAAATCCATTATCACTTCCCAAACCAAAAATTTTAAAAACATCATCACCGATTTTGAATAAAAGGAATAAAACGGTCACCACAATTACTAAACTACCTAACACGTATATTTTATTCAATCGACTGGCAAATTCGCGAAAGAAAATCAATCTCGGCAGGAGAAGCGAGCTCATACTAGCAACAAGCTCATTAATTTTTGAGACGATATCAACCATAAACATGTAGATTCCCAACACTTTTAGATCTAAAAGCCCTGCAGCAAGCGCACGATCGCTATAAAACACCATATTAGAATAAAAAGAATAGCCGAAGTACCTTTTCGAAACAAACGGTAAAAAAACAAGGCGGCGCCTCGGCCTAGTCAAACATTCTCTAAGCTGAACCTTGTCTAAACAGAGCACGAGAAAACCTATATGAATCGTGTTACTGGCGATAAAGATGCACATACCCGGCCATAATCCATAAGCTGAGAATAGCATTACCAAGATGTATCTTGAAGAGTTATAAAAAGCCATGTATAGGTTTATAATATAGGCCTTATGCTTTGCTATATAATAGACTGAAAGTAGACGAAGAATAGTCTTTGACAAACAAATCGCAGTAGTAATAAGTGTTAGTAATAGTATATTTAAAGGGGCTTCGACAATATGCGTAATGTAAAAGGACACTATAGCCGCACCAATTGTCTGAGCTATAACAATTTGAAGAATGACAGACCTTAGCGCTCTCTGTATTAATCTATTCCTTATTTTTTTCCGAGAAAATTCAACGGTAAGATATCCTGTTAGTCCGAAATCGATAGATGAAATGTAATTCGTTGAGGCAACAGCAAAGGCAAAAATACCAAAGGATTCAAGGCCCCATTCTATTAATAAATAAGGCGTTACAATCAAACCTAGCGCAATGACAAATCCTTTGAGGATGACAGTAGTTCCGTAGTCGATAAATAGGGCCTTATACACCGCATAAACCCTTCAAAGAAATGTACAATTCTCTAGCGTATTTATCCCAGCTTACAGTTTGACTTAGCAAAAAAGCCTCATTTGATCTCTTTAAAAGCTCTTCTTTGTCGACAACCTTTTCCCAGAATTCGTCCACCAAGGCGTCATTATTGGAAAAGACATATCCACCACCATATTTTTTAACTAACTCTGAAAAACCAACGTTTGAATTTGTTACTACAGGCACAGAAAGACTTGTCGATTCGCCAGCCACCATATTAAAAGCATCGAACCTAGATGGAACGACCACACAACGACTATTACTGATATGGAATTCGAGAGCAGCCTTACTCGCACTTTTCATATATATTATCGAATACCCTTTTTGACACAAATCTTCTATTTTTTCATGAAAAAATTTATAATCTGAAACTATTGTGAAATTAAATTCACCAGGCTTGCTCGTCGAAATAATTTTAAGAAATACTGACAAACCCTTTATTACAGGATCCGTACCAATAAAAGTGATAGAGCCGTTTACGTCATATCCTTGACTTGCTTCAAGTCTATTGATGCCAAGATAAATTACCTTCGTAGCTTTTCTTACTACCTCTGGAAACGACTGTTTTGAAAAGACGCTTGTCGTCAGAACTAGATCAGCAAGATAGAGTTCATCTTCCATTTTGGAAAGTTTATCATTGAACGTACGTTTACTTGACTCTGGAGTATATGAGTCGACACGACAGTATTCATCGTAGATCTGCCTCTGTTTCAAAGGTGATATCCCCGCCCTCTCGATAACGAGAGGCAACTTGACCATCTTTACAATTCTAGAAGCATAGAAAGATGTACCAGAATAAATGACGATCACATCATATTTTTTGCGAAAAATTATAATTTTAACGGAAAGGGAAACATCATGCGAAAATTTAACCAATGTCTCAAACCAATCTATATTAAAATTCCTCCTTAAATAGATCGACACACCGTGAAAAAAACATAATATAATACTTGATCGATATAATTTAGCGCTTTTCAACGTACCAGCATGGTCAGTTATAAATGCAGATACTTTAGCAAATTTTCTTAAAGAATCTATCTGTCGGTAACTATGATATCTCCCATATGATGCAATCAAAATATTCATTTTTCGGCATACCTTATTAGCAATCTATCCAAGAATTTCAAAACAAATGTATTTATTGTCAATACAAATATAATAAATGGCAATAGATAAAACGTCCCCTCCAAGAAACAAAATGCCACCTGCCAAAAAACATTTCCTACAATGACATACCAAATTATACTGTTCATTCTTGATAGCTTTTTTACCACAGAAAAGAATATCAAATGCATAAAAATCGACACACAAAATATAATTATTAATGAATCACTCATCCAAGTTATCATCCCCAAATATCCAGGGGAACTTCTGTGGTTTGACTCTATTGGATAACCTAGTATTTCATTAGTATATATTCTCACATTATCATCGAAAAATAGACTTTTAAGCCCTATAGTGCCGGAGAATCCTCCAGAATAAATATCGTAGAACCCGCTTAGAATTTTAAATCTTTCTATAAAATGAAATAGAGAAAAAATTATATTATTCGTTTCCTGTTCATAATCTCCGCCCAAACTACTTAATCTGTACATCGTGATATAGTTTTTTATGACTAAAAAAATTAGTAAAAAAGCCAACACATGGTAGGCCTTTATCTTGTAACACCTTAGAGCTATCAACGGTATTATCAGATAAAAAGAGTAGTTAATTAAAATCCCCCGACTACCAGTCAGTAAAATTGTGTAGAATATTACGATACCATAACATATGATCACTATTAATCTAAATCTTATTCGGTAGTAAATAGAAAACACACTTAAGGCAGACAAAATAATAGGAGATATTTGCATCTTGTAGTTATATATAACCCCTCCTATTCGGAAGGGAAGTTTACTAGCCTCACCGCCCGCGAAACCAATACCATAAGCGTATAATATTGAAGAGATACAGACATCGATTAGAAATGCACAACATAAAATTATCCAGTACTCGTGATATCGAAGCCGTGACTGCCTTTTTTTTTTGCCTGTCAATTTTATTCTATTGACTAGAGCCACGGATAATAATACTGCTAGCAGAAACGTAATCAGATATGGGATATGCTCTTCAATAAAGGCATACAGATCTTGATATAGAAAATATGAAATTAAATATTGGAGGAACGATATAATTATCAATCCCGCCGCATAATAGCCTGGTAGTTTTTCGGTAATAGATTTAATCAAAACTTAAATCCAATCAATTTAAAACCAGTATTTTTATCCATAACATCTTCTTTTAATTTTTTGAATCTCTTATTTATGGTTACCACTTCATCATCTGCCAGATTTTCCGCCAATATCACCCCCGCTCCGACTACACAGCGGTTCCCGATACGTGTTCCCGGCATGATTTTGCAGTCTTCAGCTAGCCAAACCTGATCTCCAATTTCAACGGATTTCAGAATTAATTCAAAATTAGAACTCTTGTAGTCGTGACTAGCAGTCAGTATTTTGACTCCCCGACTTATGATGCAACCAGTACCAATTTTTATCCCTCCACGACCATCTAAGGTTACACAGTCTGAGATAACTGTACGTACCCCGATATCTATCTTTTCAGATTCTAAAACCCTCACACCGGTGCCAACATAAATTCCCTTTTCAGATATTCTCAATCTTCGCAATCTGCTTCTATTGTTTGCGATTAAAAGTTTTTGACGGATGCACTTTAGAATCTCATAGATCTTCGGATTCGACTTAAGCTTTCTTCGCAACATGTCTAACATAATTTCGCATTCCCTCTTCGAGCTTCATTTTTGGACTCCATCCTATTTTTCGAAGCTCTAAATTATCTGCCTTTAATGTATCCAACTCATCTGATAAAGATCTATTAGAAAAATCTAACACGGTTTTAATTCCTAGTGCACTTTCAACTTCGTTTCTCAAGATTTGAGCAGCGTCCCTTATTGTATTCAGATTCCCGGTGCCAACTTCATAAATTTTCGCACACGTTTTTTCTTTTTCTTGAATTACTAAGTCTAAAGCACTTACAACATCTCCGATATATATAAAGTCTCTTTTTTGATAACCGTCGGTATTTAGTTTAAATTCTTTATATTTTATAAGCGTATGCAATAATTCATGAAAGAACTTACCTTTACTGTCTCCCGGGCCGTAAACATGGTATAGACATAGGATTGATACATCATCGCAACTGTTATATTTAGTAAGATAGTCAAGAAATTTACTCTTTGATTTTCGGTATGCAGAAAGGTATTCATGATTTATTGCTTTCGAAAAAAAAGTATCAAACCAAACAAATCGACAATTTTTAATTTTTTGACACAATTCGAATATTTCTTTATTCAACTGATAGTTGACGAACTCGACATATTTTTGACTCTGACCGAATCTTCCGTATTCAACTATTGTTGATATAATAACATCGGGATTTATCGCTAATATTAGGGATTTTTTTTCTTCTGTTAGCGCTTCATAAGGATGACAAGTAATCCCATCAATATCGTAGTCTTTTCTTGAGACTAAATGTATCTCATATTCGTCCTTAAGATAGGTTATTATGTTTTTTGCTATGAAACCATAGCCAAATATCATTACCTTTTTCATTTAACCGACACTCAATCATGAACTATAGTTTCTATTTCGAAATAGCGCTTGCTTGAAATTACTAATTACATTAGTTTTTTACTTAATTTTCATCAAGATTCGGGCGTAAAGCAGGAAAAGAGTCCTTAAAATTCAAATGATTCGCAAATAAATGATCAAGTTCTAAAAATCGCTCATTGCTGAAGTTTTTTGGTATTCAGAGGCATGTATAATTAGTATAAATATTAGCGTTTTTCTATTAAATATGTACGAGTATTTAGTTGACTTTACGCCTTACACTACCGCTATATGATTTTTAAAT
The DNA here is from genome assembly GCA_013373575.1 of Oceanospirillaceae bacterium. GTDB lineage: Bacteria > Pseudomonadota > Gammaproteobacteria > Pseudomonadales > Balneatricaceae > Marinobacterium_E. Next base: position 11,660 of record JABXHP010000099.1, read on the forward strand.
GGAGAATATTCGCACCTTTGTTTATTTATTCGGTGCAGCCAAAGGCGATGATGAATGACTCACAGCCTTTGGAGCATATTAAATCGACCTATTCGTTTAAATATTTTCTGCACTCAGGCGTTAGCTTGATTTATATTCAATACATGTTGTTCTAAAAATTTATTCCAAAGAACTCTTCCAGTCGTCCACCGATATATTCAAAATGTAAATCTGAGAGAGAAGGCTGCACACCCAGCCAGAAGGTCTGTTTCATGGTGCGGTCAGTGTTGGTCAGCTCACCCACAACACGGTATTCCACGTTCTGGAAGTACGGCTGGCGGATCAGGTTGCCGGCAAACAGCAATCGTGTACCGACCTTGTGCTGATCGAGGTACTTCAACAAGTCAACTCGATTCACACCGCTGCTTTCTTTTAAGGTAACCGGGAAGCCAAACCATGAAGGATCGCTGTTAGGTGTCGCCTCTGCAACTTCAAGGAAGTCAGAGAGGGCGGCCAAACGCTCTTTTAGGAGCTGGTAATTACGTTTTCGGGTGGCAATGAATTCAGGAGCACGCTCCAACTGTGCTAGGCCACAAGCTGCCTGCATATCAGTAATTTTCAGGTTGTATCCCAAGTGTGCATAAACATATTTGTGATCATAGCCCTGCGGTAGTGTACCAAACTGCTGTCCAAAGCGGTTACCACAGGTATCGTCACAGCCCGGTGCACAATAACAATCACGACCCCAGTCACGGAAGGACTCAGCGATTACTTTCAGCGTTGGGTTGTTGGTGAAAACTGCACCGCCCTCGCCCATGGTTATATGGTGCGCAGGGTAGAAGCTGAGCGTAGCAATATCGCCCCAGGTCCCGACCATTTTGCCGTCATAGGTTGCACCCAGTGCGTCACAGCAGTCTTCAACTAACCAAAGATTGTGCTTTTCACAAAGTGCTTTGACTTTGGACAGGTTGAAGGGATTGCCTAGCGTGTGCGCCAGCATTATCGCTTTGGTTTTAGGCGTAATAGCAGCTTCGATCAGATCAGCATCGATGTTGTGGGTTTTCATGTCTACATCAACGAACACGGGTACGGCACCAAACTGCACGATGGGATTAACGGTAGTGGGGAAGCCGGCAGCAACGCCGATCACTTCATCGCCCTTTTTAATAGCGCGTTCGCCTAGCTTGGGTGAAGTCAAAGTGCTGAAGGCCACGAGGTTTGCTGAAGAGCCCGAGTTTACGCTAAGAAGATGTTTTACACCGATAAACTCTGCCAGTTTCTTCTCGAACTCGGCATTGAAGCGGCCTGTGGTCAGCCATCCATCCAGCGAAGCCTCTACCATCAGTTGCAGTTCACGGGCACCGATGACTTTACCTGAGGGAGGAATCACAGTTTCGCCGGGCGTGAATGCCTTGGGTGCCAAAGCTACATTGGCGTACTGTGCTACGAGCCTGCTGATTTCCTGACGGAGTGTTTCGTGAGTCATTGATAATTGCCTTTCATGTAATCTGTATATGAATCTGTGAATCAGCCGGCCTGGTACAGGCTGATCTGATCAAGTGTTGCCTGGCGGATATCCTTCTGGGCGAGCCAGCATTGATGCCATTCAACAATGCTATCCAGTGCTTGCTCCAGCGACCAACGTGGCTGCCATTTAAGCTTCACGGCGGCCTTGCTGATATCCAGCTTGAGTAACTGGGCTTCGTGCGGCTGAGGGTTGGTATCCAGCAGCCAACTGGCCCCGGCACCCCACTGCTGTACCATGTGGTCGAGTATCCACTCAACGGGCTGAACGTCTTCATCACGCGGGCCAAAGTTCCAGCCTTCTGCGTATGCAGTGCCATCTGTGTAGAGCTTTTCAGCCAGCACCAGATAGCCACTGAGTGGCTCAAGCACATGCTGCCAAGGGCGGGTTGCCAGCGGGTTGCGAATGATGACGGGTTGCTGCTGTTCAAACGCGCGCAGAATATCGGGAATCAGCCGATCTTCGGCCCAGTCACCACCTCCAATCACATTACCCGCCCGGGCCGAAGCCAACGCTGCTGCATCAGACTTATTGAAAAACGAATTACGGTAAGCAGCTGTCACCAGTTCAGAACAGCCTTTGCTGTTGCTGTAAGGGTCATGGCCACCCATTGGTTCGTTCTCACGATATCCCCATACCCACTCGTGATTTTCGTAACATTTGTCGGTAGTGACGTTGATGATAGCTTTCAGGTTGCAGCACTGGCGTGCCGCTTCCAACACATGCACGGTGCCCATGACGTTGGTGGCGTAGGTATCCACCGGCTCGCGGTATGACAGACGCACCAGTGGCTGTGCCGCCATATGAATCAGAATATCGGGATTGAAGGACGTCATGCTGGCTATAATCGCTGCCAAATCGCGAATATCGCCGATTTCTGATTCCATTCCAGCAGCAACACCGGCTTGCTCAAACAGTGAAGGTGATGTTGGGGGCTCCATTGCAAAGCCTTTCACGTAAGCACCCATGTTTTGCAGCCAAAGGCACAACCAACTGCCCTTGAAACCGGTATGCCCAGTCACGAATACTTTTTTTCCCCGCCAGAAGGCAGTGTTTACTGTCGCACTCATCCGTTAATCCCAGGTTTTCCAGGGGGCTTTGCCGGCTTCCCACAACTCTTCCAGTAGATTTTTATCACGCAGAGTATCCATTGGCTGCCAGAAGCCTTGGTGTTCATAGGCCATCAATTCTTTATCTTCAGCCAGACCCATCAGCGGCTCCTGTTCCCAAATGGTACTGTCGTCGGTGAGATAGTCCAATACTTTGGGCTTTAGGACAAAGAATCCGCCGTTGATCATGGCGCCATCACCCTTGGGCTTTTCCTTGAAATTCATGACCTGTTTGTTCTGAATATCGAGTGCACCAAAGCGTCCCGGTGGGTAAGTAGCTGTCAGGGTAGCAGCCTTGCCATGCTCTTTGTGGAAGCGGATGCTATCAGCAATGTCAATATCGCCGACACCATCACCATAGGTAAAGCAGAAGGCTTCTTCATCCTTAACATATTCGGCTACGCGCCGCAGACGACCGCCAGTCATGGAGTGGTCGCCAGTATCAACCAAGGTTACATTCCAGGGTTCCGCGCGTTTGTTGTGCACTTCCATGCTATTGTCACGCATATTCAAGGTGACATCGGACATGTGCAGGAAATAATTGGCGAAGTACTCCTTGATCACATAGCCCTTGTAGCCGCAGCAGATGATAAAGTCATTAATACCGTAAGATGAATACATCTTCATGATGTGCCACAGGATCGGTTTGCCACCAATTTCCACCATCGGCTTGGGGCGTGTGCTGGTTTCTTCACTCAGGCGTGTACCCAGACCACCTGCCAAAATAACTGCTTTCATACTTACTCCAGGTTAGGTTTTAATTCGAGCTTACAAAAGCGTCGGCATAAAAGTGTTCGCTGTTGAGGCCTGCTGCAACCAGTTGTTCATGCGCGCTGTGAATCATGGCTTCAGATCCGCAAGCATATACGACTGCATCACGCAAATCGTGACTATCGTCTATAACCGCATCTTGTATGTATCCCTTGCGCCCTTGCCACTCTGGTGTGCGAGAAAGCACCGGGGTAAACGTCAGTGGTAATGACTCAAAAACCGGCTGCCAATAGATATCCTGTTCGATGCGACCACCCCAATACAGGTGTATGTGGTTATAGGTGTTGACTACGGGTGTTGTTGATAGCTGTTCAAGTATTGCTTTGATCGGCGCAATACCGGTGCCGGTAGCCAACAAAATAAGTTGCTTTGCATTACTTTTACGCAAGCAGAAGGTACCCAACGGACCCTCCATTCGCAGCAAATCGTTAGCTTTGGCGTCTTCGAACCAGTATTGGCTCATTTTACCCTGCTCAACCTTGCGAATTTGCAAGGTGATTTTGCCATCTTCACGTGGTGCATTAGCGACAGAGTAGCTTCTGCGCAAACCATCCTTTCCAATCATGTCTACGTACTGACCCGGCAGGTATTCGAGTCTACTTGTGGGCGGAGTACGCAAAACAACCTCCACTACATCATCGGACAGTGGTTGTAGGCTATCGATACGGCACGGCAGTGTTTTGGTCTGAATACTGCCAAGCTCGCCCAAATCTCCTATATCAAGCTGAAGATCCGTTTTGACTGCTCGACAACAGGTTAGGATAAAGCCATTGGCTTCATCTTCTACTCTTAGCGACTCCTCCGCCTGGATAACATCAGTCTCTCCACTGATCACCTTGACTTTGCAAACGCCACAACGGCCTGTTCGGCAGCTATGCTCTAGCACAATTCCGGCTTGGCGAGCCGATTCAAGGATTGATCGGTTATCCAACGCTGCAAATGAGGTATCGTTCTTTAGCTTAATATTCAAACTTAATTCCCAACATAACTTGGTATTTAAAATCTATACGCGGATTGAACTTTCGTTTTTTAAAAACCAATCGTATGTATTCATGAGCCCTTCCTCATGGCTTACTGAACTTGACCACCCTAAATTTATCAGCCGATTTACATCTAGCCCGGATTTTGCGTGAAGGTATAAACAAGAACGGCTGGAAGCGGTATGGTTATTGGTGTCTTGACAATAATTCAAACCGATAAACCGCGAGCAAAATATTACCACAGTGATTCCAGCTTTCACCCTTTTCTCGTCGCTCCGTCGAA
>JABXHP010000067.1 GCA_013373575.1 Oceanospirillaceae bacterium
GCATTTTTGCGAAACTCGGTTGGCGTCATCCCGCGTAACTCAGAAAAACGACGGTTAAAGTTAGCAACGGTATTGAAGCCAACCTCGTAGCAGATAGTGCTGATGTACTTATCTGTCTCCGTCAGTAACTGGCAGGCTTTACTCACCCGAATCTGGTTTACAAAATCAGTAAATGAGTTACCTGTCTCTTTGCGGAAGTAGCGAGAAAAGCGGCTTTCGCTCATACCGAAACGCTCGGCTACATCACCCATGTAGAGGTGCTGATGGAAGTTGTCGGAGATGTAATCGACGATCTCACTGATACGCGATTGCGCTTTGTGGTCCCCAAAGTTCTGCAGCTGCTCAGAGGAGAGTAGCTTGTAGTTTTCATGCTGCGCTAGATCGCTCAATAACTCCATAAACGCAGCCATACGGCGAGTGCCTTGAGAGTCACGTATGTGGTCTAGATGCTTCGATACCTCATCACTAATATCGAAAAATTGAATACCGTTGCGGGCACGCTCGAGCAGCGGAAAGATAGAGCGCATCTCTGGGATGTACTCGGCAGCATGGCGAATGGGTTCATCTAGAAAGATAAGACAGCGGTCGCGCAGTGCCGCCGAGTCGCCCTCTTCATAGTGAGTTGTAACCCAGTTATGAGGCAGCCTTGGCCCGGTCAACACTAGGTTTCCGGGTTCAAAATTACCGATAAAATCACCGATAAACATACGACCACGCGTTGCTGTTACCAGATGCAACTCGTACTCGTCGTGCTGATGCCAACGAATCAAGGGACTCGGTGAGCCGTGCTCCACAAAACGTAAAAGCCCGTCTACCTGGGGTTCGTAACCTAGGTCAATCCCACGCTGATAACTCTTCTCCATTACTGGAGCCTGGGTGTTCAGACTACTTCTATGGCTTCCCATGCTAACACCTCTTCTATGATCGGGGAGTGGCACACTTGCTCGAACTCAGGCTAGTGCACTACTCCCACCTTAGCTTGGCTCAGGCCGCTTTGCGCCGTTCAGCGAAAGTTTGAGCCCTAACATAAGCAGCTCTCACGGCCGCAACAATACGCTCGTCGCCAGCCAGGTCGTTGAACAGAAGTCTATCAGAGCAGAATGCACTGACAGGATCCACAGCATTCAGAATGGCCTCAGCTGTGCCAGGCTCCATCAGCTGATCTTGATACTGATAAGGAACCTCTCCCAAGCGCTCTCGCCTTAGAAATTCTAAAAACAGTGCCGGTAAAAGTGCAACTGCGTTAATTGATTCATTTCGATCCAGTCGATCTCGTATTGTGGGCAAAATGAAACCCGGCACCTTCGAGTAGCCATCCATCGCTACGCGAGCATTGGTATCTTTAATGTTCGGATTGGAGAACCGATCCAATACAACATCGCGGTACTCTTCAAGATTCAATGGGCAGGGTTGCAGGCAAGGCAACACATCCTCAGTTACGTAGTCGAAGGCGAACTGGCGAATTTCGCTATCGAGGGTACCTTCGTGGATATAACTATAACCCGCTAGTGTACCCGCCCAAGCAATACAACTATGGGTCGCATTTAGCAGCCTTATCTTAGCCTCTTCGTACGGAAGTACATCCTCTACCAGTTCAACACCCACTTTCTCCCAAGCGGGGCGACCGGCGATGAAGTGGTCTTCTACAACCCACTGTATGAAGGCTTCAGCACTCAATGCTGCTTTATCTTCAACACCCGTCGATGCCGCCCTTACGCGTTCGATCACCTCAGGAGTTGGTCGGGGAGTAATACGATCAACCATCGAGTTGGGCGAGCTGGTATGCGCGTTCACCCATGCAAGCAGCTCACTCTTACCCTGCAGCTCTAAGAACTGTTTAAAACCTTTGGCAAAACGGTCACCGTTGGAGCGCAGGTTGTCACAGTTCATCAGCGTAACCGGACCCGCAGCGGCAACTCTGCGAGCCTCCAGCAAGCGAGCTAGCGCGCCGTAGAGTGTGCAACAGGTCTCCCCTGACAGATCACTCACTAAATCCGGGTAGCTTTTATCTAACTGATCGAGGGCGTCAAGGTAATAGCCAGCCTCAGTAACAGTGAACGAGATAATGCGCGTAGTGGGCTCTACAGCAATAGCGGTCAGTCCGCTGAGCTCAGCATCCCAGCGTACGACCCTCTTAATTGAACCTATCTCTTTATAGTTTCTGGCTCCCTGGGGTGTAACCGTTTCTAAGGTGTAGCGCCCATCTTGCTCGATTAACGCCTCAATAACCGCCTCTGCATCTGGGCGAATGTTGCCTCCGGCGAGCTCCCAGGCGGTGTCACCAAGGTCGCGCAGATGCTGCAGGTAAACGGCTTGGTGAGCGCGATGAAACGAGCCCAAACCAAGGTGCAGTTGTGTAAATGCTTGACTCATACAGCCCCCTTAGCGAATCGCCTGTCCCTGAGCATCAAAGCAGTGCAGCTGTGATGCATCGTAGTTAATTCCCACCTGTTCATCAGGACGCACGCTGGTCTGCTCGTACTGACGTACGATCACCATCTCTTTGCTGCCCTCAAGCTCAACGTGAATCAGCGTCTCGTTACCCAGCGCTTCAACCATCTCAACGCGACCCTTAAGCTGGCCTTCGCCCGCTGCAACCAGGGTGAAGTGCTCAGGGCGTACGCCCACTTCAACCGCAGCGTCGCTCTGACCTGGAATCAGGCTCGCTGGCATCAGGTTCATTTTCGGCATACCGATAAACTGCGCCACAAACTTGTTCGCAGGACGGTCGTACAGCTCCATCGGTGTACCACACTGCTCTATCACACCCGCCTGCATAACCACCACGCGGTCCGCCAGCGTCATCGCTTCAACCTGGTCATGGGTTACATAGATTGAGGTCGCGTTTAGCTCGCGGTGTAGGTGCGCAATCTCAACACGCGTCTGACCACGCAGCGCCGCATCCAGGTTCGAGAGTGGCTCATCAAACAGGAACACCTTCGGTGCACGGACGATTGCACGACCGATAGCAACGCGCTGACGCTGACCACCCGAGAGCTCCTTCGGTGTGCGCTTGAGGTAGTCGGTCAGGTTCAGCTTAGCCGCCGCCTGCTCAACTTTCTCCTTGATAACTGCTGGATCCTCTTTTGCGATTCGCAGCGCAAACGACATATTCTCTTCCACCGTCATATGTGGGTAGAGGGCGTATGACTGGAACACCATCGCCAGGTCACGCTTAGACGGTAGCGTATCGGTGATGTTGTTACCGTCGAGAATCAGGTCACCGCCGTTGATCTCTTCTAGACCCGCGATCATGCGCAGCAGCGTTGATTTACCACAACCTGAAGGGCCAACGAATACGATGAACTCGCCCTTCTGAATGTTCAGGTTGATCCCTTTGATTGCGTGAAAGTCGCCGTAGTACTTCTCAACGCCTTTAAGCTCTAAATATGACATCTATCTTTACTCCAACAACTTATTTCACTGCACCAAAGGTGAGACCTTGTACCAACTGTTTCTGCGAGAACCATCCCAGCACCACGATTGGCGCGATTGCCATCAATGACGCGGCTGAGAGCTTCGCCCAGAACAGACCTTCGGGGCTTGAGTAGCTCACCATCATGGTTGCCAACGTACCCGCTTCTGCCGCACCGAGGTTCAGTGCCCAGAAGGCTTCGTTCCAGGCCAGTACCAGACAGAGAAGACCCGTTGACGCCAAGCCACCGATACCCAGTGGTAGCAGCACATGTTTAAACTCATCCCACACGCTTGCACCGTCCATACGCGCCGCTTCCAGAATCTCCTGTGGAATATCCTTGAAGTAGGTGAACAGCATCCAGACCATAATCGGCAGGTTCATCATGGTGAATATGATCACCAGAGCCGCCGTGGTATCGAGCATGCCCAACTGCTGGAAGATGACGTAGATCGGCAGGAGTGCGCCCACCGCCGGCATGAACTTGGTCGATAGCATCCACAGCAGCAGACCGTTGGTGCCTTTGGTTGGCGCAAACGCCATACTGTAGGCAGCCGGTGCCGCAATCGCCAGACCGAGAACGGTTGATAGCACACTGGTAATCACAGAATTCCAGGCAAACTGAACGTAGTCAGAGCGCTCATTAACCACTTCGAAGTTCTCAAACGTTGGCGTGAATGCCCAGATACTCGGGACGGCAATCGCCTGTAGCTCTGTCTTAAACGCTGTAATACCCATGAAGATCAGTGGGAAGAACAGCAACAGTGCGATACCCCAAGCCGC
>JABXHP010000246.1 GCA_013373575.1 Oceanospirillaceae bacterium
ACTAGAAAAGAGGCCAGCAGCGCAACAAAAATAGAGAGATTAAGTGGTGTCTGCGTAATTTTGATGCCGAACTGAGCAAATAGCTCATGCATTAGAGGCAGGCTCGCCGAATCGGCAATATCACGTGTCTCAGGTGCCATTTGGCCTGGCTTTATCAGTATATTAACCAGCAGGTACACCATCAAAGCCGAGGCGATAAAGTTAAACATGATGGTGGTTATAACGATGTGACTGCCACGATAAGCCTGTAGATAGCCGGGTATAAACGCCCAGGCGGCGCCGAATAACATCCCGGCGCTAATCGCAACGGGGAGTAGCAACCACCAGGGCAAGAGACGATCTAGTGCAAGACAGACAAGACCTACACCAAGCCCGCCAATATAGGCTTGTCCCTCGCCACCGATGTTGAAGAGCCCCGCATGAAACGCGACCGCCACCGCCAAGCCGGTAAAGATAAAGTTAGTGGTGTAGTAGAGCGTATAGCCTACCCCTTCGTCGTAACCGAAAGCACCGCGGATTAACACCTCAACAGCTGCTAAGGGGTTCTCGCCAATCAGCGCGACCACAACTCCCGCGGCTAGAAACGCAAGAGTCACATTAATAAGCGGTATCAATGCCACATCAGCCCAAACGGGTAGCTTTGCGCGTTTACTCACTCTGTAGCCTCCTGCTGCTCACCGCTGCGTGAGATAGACATCATCAAACCGAGCGCACGAGCATCGGTCTCAGAGGCGGCAACATCACCGACAATACGCCCCTCCGACATCACCAAAATACGATCGCAGAGAGAGAGAATCTCCTCCAGCTCCACCGAAACCACCAGTACCGCACTTCCAGCATCACGTAACGCGACGATCTGCTGATGAATAAATTCGATCGCACCGATATCAACACCACGGGTTGGCTGACCAACTAAGAGAATTTTAGGTTTTGGCGCCATCTCACGTGCAATTACCAGCTTCTGCTGATTACCGCCGGAGAAACCCGCACTCTTGAGCGTTGGAGCTACAGGCCGTACGTCAAACTGCTGCATCAACTCAATACAGTGACGGTTTATAGCGGTTTGGTTGAGCAAGCCCGAGCTGTTGAATTCGGGCTCGTCTTGGAACCCCATTATGGCCGTCTCTTGAGCCTCGAAAGCGCCCACCATGCCATCACGATGGCGATCCTCTGCCACATGACCAACACCGAGGTGACGCACCGCTTTAGGCGTAAGTTGGTTCTCCTGGCTTACACGAATGCCGTCAATCTCAATTGAGCCCCGCTGTATATCCAACATACCTGAGAGCACTCGCAGAAGCTCTGTTTGGCCGTTGCCCGATACCCCAGCAATCCCGACAATTTCCCCAGCCTTTAGCTCAAAACTGACATCATCCAAACGCGGCACACCTGAATCATCGTGCCAGGTGATATTGTTAACAGATAGCAGCGTCTCTGCGGGCTTAGCAGGCTCCTTATCGACTCGCAGCAGCACCTTGCGGCCAACCATAAGCTCGGCCAACTCCTCTCGGTTAGTCTGCGCGGTATATACTGTGTCGACCATTCGTCCGCCACGCATCACAGAGACGCGATCGCTAATCGCGATAACTTCCTGCAACTTGTGGGTGATGAGTAGCACGCTTACGCCCTGTTCGCGGAGTGTTCGCAGAATGGCGAATAACTGGTCCACCTCTTGCGGCGTCAGTACACCGGTCGGTTCGTCGAGTATAAGGATGCGAGCGCCTCGGTAGAGCGCTTTTAGAATCTCCACGCGTTGCTGCAAACCAACAGGCAGCTCAGATGTAATGGCATCCAGATCCACTGAAAGGCCATAGGTGTCGGAGATCTCCTGCAATCGGCGACGCGCGCTGCGTAAGGATTCGCCAAGCGACCAGCTCCCCTCAGCGCCAAGCACAATATTCTCGAGTACGGTAAAGTTCTCAACCAGCATAAAGTGCTGATGCACCATGCCGATACCGAGCGATATAGCCGTCTTAGAGTCGCTAATCTGAACTTCAGAGTCGGCGACATAGATCCGCCCCGAATCAGCTGAATAGAAACCGTAAAGAATCGACATCAACGTCGACTTCCCAGCACCATTCTCACCAACAATCGCGTGTATCTCGCCCGCTTCCACCTCTAGATCAACATCAGCGTTGGCATGAACTGCGCCGAAGCTTTTATTAATTCTCTCGAGGCGAATAGCATGAGAAACAGGGCCCTTTTGGCCCTGTTGTTGAATCACTGTCACTGCTGACCTCTTAGTCGAGAGCTGGGCAGCTGTTGTCTGACATGTAGTCGTGAACGCTCAGTTCACCGCTGATGATAGCCTGTTTGGCTGCATCCACTGCCGCTTTCATCTCATCAGTGATCAGCGCAGCGTTATGCTCATCCAGCGCCCAGTCTACACCGCCTTCAGCTAAACCGAGTGACTGGAAGCCGCCCTGCCAAGTGCCATCCTGCATGGCTTTTAGCGAGTTATATGCAGCTACGTCTACACGCTTAACCATGGAAGTCAGCATAGTACCTGGATGCAGGTAGTTCTGGTTTGAGTCGACACCGATCGCATATTTTCCAGCATCAGCAGCAGCTTGGTAAACACCGACACCCGTGCCACCCGCAGCAGCGAATACGACATCAGATCCACGGTCAAACTGACTAACTGCAAGCTCAGTACCCTTCGCGGGGTCATTCCAAGCGCTTGGCGTTGTGCCTGTCATGTTGCTGATAACATTAACATCTGGGTTAGCGTACTTCGCACCCTGTGCATAACCACAGGCAAACTTACGAATCAGTGGAATATCCATACCACCAACGAAGCTGACCGTACCCGTCTCAGACTTCATCGCCGCTAGAAGGCCAACTAGGAAAGAGCCCTCTTCTTCTTTAAATACAACCGATTGCACATTTGGCTTATCAACAACCATGTCAATCAGTGTGATGTTCACATCAGGATTTTCACCAGCGACAACGTCAACCGCTGCAGCCTGAGCAAAACCGACGCTAATAATCGGGTTGGCACCGCGCTGAGCAAAACGGCGGATCGCCTGCTCGCGCTGCGACGCGTTGGTCACCTCAAACTCGCGGTAGTTGGTGCCGCTCTCACCTTTGAATCGCTCCATGCCGTCATAAACAGACTGGTTGAACGACCTATCAAACTTACCGCCCATATCGAACACAACTGCTGGATTAAGATCCGCAGCCTGTGCGCCAGAGGCAAGAAGGACTGAAAGAGCCAGGGTATTCAGCAACGCTTTTTTCATGAGGTTCCCCTTTCTTAATGAAGGATTTACAAAGTTATTATTGAAAGTAACGTGATTGCAGTCGTCCAACCTTATCCCCAAAGAATGAGCAAAACAAGATGCACCCTATCATCGATTTATTAAGGCGTACCCTGTGGACCTGTCTCAGACTCTCATTTGCCATGGATGGCAAATGCGAAGCGTTACATGGATGTACTCGAGCGTGTCTGAGACAGGTATACAGGGTGCGCCCACAGCACGCCTTACTAGGTCAGGTAAACATCTCGGAGCGGACAATAAAAAAGGAGGCCGAAGCCTCCTTTCTGGTATCGAAGATAAGATCGCTTAAACGCTAAGAACCTTCTCACCACGTGCGATACCCGATACACCTGAGCGCACAACTTCCATGATAGAGGCTGTTCCCAGAGCCGCGATAAACGCATCCAGTTTAGATGAGTCACCCACCAACTGAACGGTGTAGGCATTTGGCGTTACATCGATAATCTGACCGCGGAAGATGTCACAGGTACGTTTGATCTCTGCACGCATCTGGCCGTTTGCCTTGAGTTTGATCATCATCAGCTCGCGCTCGATGTGCTCACCCTCAGAGAGATCAACAACCTTAACCACATCTACCAGCTTATTCAGCTGCTTCGTGATCTGCTCCACTACGCGGTCATTACCGATAGTAGTTACAGTCAGACGTGACAGAGTTGGGTCCTCTGTTGGTGCAACTGTCAGCGACTCGATATTGTACTGGCGCTGTGAAAACAGGCCAACAACGCGAGACAGTGCTCCTGGTTCGTTCTCAAGCAGAACAGAAATAATATGACGCATCTCTTAAGTCCTCTCTGTTTTGCTAAGCCACATGTCACGCATTGAGCCGCGTGGTACCTGCATTGGGTAGACGTGCTCGAATGGATCGACGTAGATATCCATAAAGACCAGACGATCTTTCAGAGAGAAGGCTTCACGCATCGCGCCTTCCAGGTCAGAGTACTTCTCAACCTTCATACCAACATGGCCATATGCTTCAGCCAGTTTGATAAAGTCAGGCAGCGCTTTAACGTAAGACTGTGAGTGACGCGACTCGTAGTTCATATCCTGCCACTGACGGACCATACCCAGAGACTGGTTGTTCAGGTTGATCACCTTAACTGGGATGTCGTACTGCTTACAGGTAGAGAGTTCCTGGATGTTCATCTGGATAGAGCCTTCACCTGTTACACAGGCAACATCAGCCTCAGGGAAGTTCATCTTAACGCCCATCGCTGCAGGAAGACCAAAACCCATCGTTCCAAGGCCACCCGAATTAATCCAGCGGTTTGGTTTGTTGAACTTGTAGTACTGCGCCGCGAACATCTGGTGCTGACCTACGTCAGAACATACAAAAGCATCACCATTGGTGACTTTAGAGAGCATTTCGATAACCTGCTGAGGCTTCATCAGCTCGCTATCATCGGTGCGGAAACGCCCACCATGACGGCCGCGCCACTCATCAATCTGCGTCCACCAAGAACCAATGGCTTCAGCGTCTGGTTTAGTACTAGCGGCTTCAACCAGCTCGATCATCTCTTCCAATACCGCCGCAGCCGGGCCAACGATAGGCACATCAACTTCTACAGTTTTGGAGATAGATGCTGGATCGATATCAATATGGACAATGCGTGCCGTTGGACAGAACTTATCCGTAGCGTTAGTTACACGGTCATCGAACCGGGCGCCCACAGCAAGAATCAGATCCGCGTGGTGCATCGCCATATTCGCTTCGTAGCTACCGTGCATGCCTAGCATCCCTAGACACTGGCGGTCAGTACCTGGGTAACCACCCAAGCCCATCAGCGTGTTAGTAACTGGGTAATTAAGCGTCTGCGCCAGCTTGATAAGCTGCTCGCTGGCACCACCCATAATCACGCCGCCACCTGTGTAGATAACTGGGCGCTTGGCTGCCAGAAGCATATCGACAGCTTTCTTAATCTGACCGCTATGGCCGCGACTAATTGGGTTGTAAGAGCGCATCTTCACAGACGCAGGAAACTCGTACGGGTAACGCTCTGTTGGAGTTGTCATATCTTTGGGGATATCGACCACAACAGGACCCGGACGGCCAGACTCTGCGATGTAGAACGCTTTTTTGATGATTGCAGGAATATCCTCCGGACGTTGCACACTAAAGTTGTGTTTAACGATCGGACGAGAGATACCGAGCATGTCGGTCTCCTGGAATGCATCTTCACCAATGAGGTAGCTCATTACCTGACCGGTAAT